>JAUWTY010000170.1 GCA_030614485.1 Methanosarcinales archaeon
ACTGTTCAACATGTATTATGATTATGATTTTTGGCTGCCCGATGGTCTGCCGGAAATAGGTACTACTCTGGAAAAGGTCAGCTCAAGGTTGAATGTAATTAAAGAAAGTCAGTGAGTAATGAGTTAGTAATGAATGGATAATAGACCGAGGTATATAATTGTCAGAAAATAATGTTCGCTACCTGTTAGGCAATAATGCAATCGCATTGGCCATAAATGAATGCAATACCGATGTAGTGGCAGGCTACCCCGGAACCCCGTCATCCGAAATAATCGAATACCTGGCCCGGATGAAGCCAAAAGGTCATGTCGAATGGTCAGTTAATGAGAAGGTCGCCATGGAAGTTGCTATCGGTGCATCGTGGACAGGCGGGCGCAGCGTGGCTACCATGAAGCACGTGGGACTCAACGTGGCATCTGACCCATTCATGACCCTTGCATATACAGGAGTCAAGGGCGGCATGCTCGTAATCTCTGCCGATGACCCCGGCTGCCACTCATCCCAGAACGAGCAGGACAGCCGCAGGTATGCTGCATTTGCGCAGGTACCATGCATGGACCCGGCCACGCCCCAGGAAGCCTACGACATGATAGCCTTCGCATTTGAATTCTCTGAAATGTTTGAAACCCCTGTGGTGTTCCGGCCTACTACGAGAATATGCCATGGTAAGTCAGATATCAGGTTGCAGACCTTGGCGCCAACTGGGCATGAGATCGGATTTGAGAAGACCCCCCAGCGCTGGGTCATGCTGCCAGCCCATGCAAGGGTGCGCCATCAGGTCTTGATCGACAAGCAGGAAGAGATGGCAGCAGCCCTTGAGACCTCACAATGGAACCGGCTGGAAAAAGTGGAGGGTGCCAAGCTGGGTATTATTGCATCGGGTGTGGCATCGGTATATGCAAAGGAAGCCATTGACAGGCTCGGCGTCAAAGCATCATACCTGAAGATCGGCGCATACCCCGCTCCAACCGGGCTTATCAGGGAACTGGCAGTCTCAGTGGAGAAGATACTGGTTATTGAGGAACTGGAACCTGTGGTTGAGGAGATTGTCAGGACAATTACGAGCGGTATGGATGTTGAGATACATGGTAAAGACGTCATACCAAGATACGGCGAACTGAACCTGGGGTCCGTTGAACTGGCAGTTGCTGGTGCGGCCGGTTTGGATTACACAGGTTATACAGCTCCGGGAACTGATATTGAACTCCCGAACCGCCCTCCGGTAATGTGTCCGGGCTGCCCTCACAGAGGCTCCTACTATGCAATGAAAAAAGCCTTTGGTAAGGATGCCATCTTCCCTGGTGATATCGGGTGTTATACACTTGGAGTCCAGATGGGAACGATGGATACCTGCCTGTGCATGGGTGCCAGTCTTACTGCCAGCGCAGGGATTTACCATGCGGGCGAGACTAAACCCATCTGCTGTTCTATTGGGGATTCTACATTTTTACATACCGGAATTCCGGGGCTGCTGAATGCTGTTTATAACAGCGCAGATATTACCGTCACTATACTGGATAACAGGACTACTGCCATGACCGGGCACCAGCCTAATCCCAGCACCGGACTGACAGTGTTAGGCGATGCCACTTATATGGTGTCATTAGAGGACATCTCGCGGGCATGCGGTGTGGAGTTGGTCCTGACCACTGACCCATTTGACATCGCAACTACCATTGATACTTTCAAACAGGCAAAAGAGCATAAAGGAACTTCTGTGGTCATTTCAAAACAGGAATGTATCATTACTGCCCGCAGAAGGGGAATCAAACTTACGCCTTTCAGTGTGGACAGGGATGAATGCCGTGGCTGTAAAGCATGTATCAAGTTCGGCTGTCCTGCCATTGAATTCGACCCGCCGGAAGTTGAAGGTGAAAAAGGTCATGCAAGGATTGGTAACCTGTGCGTGGGATGCGGGGTATGTGCGCAGGTATGTCCATTCAATGCCATCAGTGAGGTGGAGACATGACCGGGTTCGACCTCGTCATTGTAGGTGTGGGCGGCCAGGGTGCCATACTGGCTTCAGATATTGTGGGTAAAGCTGCTGTAAATGCAGGTTTGCCGGTCATGGCCGCGGAAACTCATGGTATGGCCCAGCGCGGTGGTTCTGTGGAGAATCATGTAAGACTGGATTGCAGGTACGGCTCACTGATACCCAGGGGCAGGGCCGATGCAGTGCTGGCCCTTGAACCGGCTGAAGCATTACGAGCTGTGGATTACCTGTCTCCGGATGGGGTGATTGTGGTAAACACGAACCCTGTGCTGCCGATTACTGTGCTTTCAGGCAGTGCTGATTATCCTGCTGTTGATGATATGCTCTCAGAACTTGAGGGCCGGTGCAAACGGCTGGTGGCAGTGGATGCTGATTCACTTGCCGTCCAGGCAGGACATCCCCTGACCACTAATGTGGTCATGATAGGTGCAGTTTCCAGTTTCCTGCCTCTGGATGTACAAAGTCTTGAAGATAGTATTAGTAGTCTCGTCCCGCCAAAAACCGTAGATGTGAACTTAGCGGCATTCAGGCTGGGAAGGAAAGCTGCAGGTACCACCGATTGAATAAAGTTAAGTAATTCCAATCTATTGAGATATCATCAATTCGAACATATAAACATACGACACAATACCAAAATCCAGTTATCCAAACAAATGTGTCAAATACAGATACAACTATAAATCCGTGTAAATCTGTGAAATCAGTGTCTTTTTAATTTTTAGACACAGATTAACACAGATTTTACCTAAAGTCGGTGTCAACAAAATAACTGATTTTTGGAACAGTGCCTAAACATACAAACAACCAATCATCATATTCATCAAACCGGAGAGCCCAGATGTACACCCAGAAATGTATCCAGTGCAAT
>JAUWTY010000171.1 GCA_030614485.1 Methanosarcinales archaeon
GCCCTAACCAGCAATACATTGAGGCAGATTGGAATCTTTTCAGCCCTGGTGTAACCATATCAAGGAATTTGTGAAGGTAATCAAATGAGTATAGAGTACGGCGTTAAGACAAAAACAAGACCAAATCTTGTAAAGGACCTGGTACCTGGAGATATTCTCCAAGTAGGGTCTGAGGAAAATGGAGACGTTTTCAAAGTAATCAAGATTAATAATAAAGAATATCTATTCCAGCAGAAAAATACCGAGGCTGCTTACGCTTACAGCCGGGGTGTAATGAACCAGAAGATCATGGACTTCGATGTACTTTATGATGCATATTATATCGTCACACATGAAGACATTGAACAATAGGCCCAAGATTCTTTATCCTTTTTTTTCATAAATATTACTGTTCAAGCAGTCCCAAAACCCTAATGAATCCACAAATTTTCACATTTGTATATAATATTTCACATGAGTTTTGCTTTTTAGTTTTCAAATGTATTTCCCCTTAAATAATCTTAATAATTATACCCCCCAGCTCTGCTGCGGTTGGGTGTGCTGTTGCAACGTTTGACCTTATTCCTGCTTTAGCGTTAGATGTCATTGCGCATCTATTTTACTATTGGTGAAGCTTCTAGGTCAAAGGGATTCCTTCTCATGGCCAGGGAGAACAGGTAAGGGTAATTGCCTTGCAAGTATTTCATATAATCCAGCCAAGAGTGGACCAGCAGGGTATATGCCCGTTTTATGTCGCCACCCAGGTGTTCATAATCGGAATCTGGCAGTTGGGTTACATCCTCCCTGTTGGCCAGCTCCTCTGTGAGGTGGGACACTGCCCTGAGTAGTTCTGAGAAGGATTCATGTTCATGCAGGACAGGGTTTTCCAGCAGCCTTACCATGAAATCCCTACTCACGATTAAGAAATCGTGCAGTTCAACCAGATCTATTTGTGCAATATCAACATTAAATTCATAATTCCTCAGATGTTTATCGGCACTGGAAAAATCCTGGTCAGACCAATCACCTGTCACTATGAGCCCTTCTTTGATTCCGTCCAAGCCTTGGTCGTTGTCTGAAAAGAGGGTGAGCAGTCTGGTCCCCATCTCGCTGAAGAAAGTTCCTATGACCATGTTAAGTTTTTCCATTCTGGCATGTTTTTCTTTCCTATTGAGCAGTTGGTGTATTATCAGGGTGACCAGCAGGACTTCGATGGGAACGAATGCGATGTCCCCTATCAGGTAGATTAAGATGTGATGGGCGTCATGAAAGACCAGATAATGTACGAAGTACCAGAGTGCTGATAACAGGACTAATGCCGTGCCGAAGAAGATTTGCCATTTTATGGATTTTATTTAACACTCAGTCAACTTAGATGTTTTGACTTCCGTTCCCGCCTTAACAGCGCACATGCTCTCATGTGTTGTGGTTGCAGGCTGTCCCAAAACTAATTTATATTATACAATTCAGCCACATTTTATCTCAATTAGGCAATAATTAATTATAATTTTAGATTTTTATCCTAAATAGGATGGAAATCATTTGATTTGCACACATGGTTTTAGTTTTAAGACAGCCTGTGTTGAATCCTTACCCCATGTTGCCATTGCAATAACAATCCTGCAATACTCTATCCTTTGTACACGCTTCCAACCACTTCCCTGATACGCTGTGCTGTTTTCGGGCCGATAGATTCCACTTCCATCAGTTCATCCGGCCCAGCCCTCATAACACTTTCCACACCCCCGAAATGCTGCAACAGCTTGCGGGCGGCGACGGGGCCTATATTGGATATGGAAGATATAATATATTCCTGCTGCTCACTCAACGTCATTGCCGTTTTCCTGCCGTGGAGACTGGGGGTGCGTTTCTCATCCACCTGCTCACGTTTTGCAATTACCTGTATCAGGGCCGCCGTATCCTCAGCATCCCTGGTACTTATTATCGGGATACCGAAACCAGTTGCAATGGATGCCAGCACTCCCCTTATAGCGTTGGGATGTATCTGCCTGGCCGTATACAGATTGTCACCTTCGATAATAAGTACGGGCCTGTCATAGGTCCTGGCCAGGTCAGAGAGCTGCCCGAAGATGTTCCTGTCCTTATCAATAATGGAATCCAGAAAGTCCATATCAGTCTTGCGCTCGATAGCCACCCTGTCACTTACGATATAATCCCCCACTTCCAGTGTGGTCAGTATGACATCATTCCCGGCACTCTCAAGAGCCCGGGCCACGCCAGAGCGTATCTCGCGCCGGTCTACATATATCTGCAGTTTTTCACCTGAATAATCGAGCAGTTGTTTCTGTCCTGCCTTTTCCGCAGGCTGTTCCGGCACCCCTGCCAGCATCTCTGACTGTTCTGGTATCCCCGTCATCCCCGGCTTCTCCGACGTCCCCGGTACCCCCGGTAACCCAGTTATCCCCGACTGCTCCGATGTCCCCGGAACCACTGTCCCCAACGTCCCTGGCGTCCCCGGCATTCCAGTACCCGGAATACCTGGTGTTTCACCCAACAACTGGGCGTTTCTGGTATCGCCCAACTGGCGTATCTTGCTGTTCATGGTCTTCTCTTTACGGCGGCTGCTCCAGTAATATGCCTCATCCTTGGTACCCTTGGCCACCAGCACCACCACTTTCCCGGCATGACTGCGTCCTGTTCTGCCCTTACGCTGGATACTGCGAATCTCCGAGGGTACGGGTTCGTAGAACAATACCAGGTCAGTGGCAGGGATATCCAGCCCTTCCTCTGCTACTGAAGTGGCCACCAGGGCATTATATTCTCCAGACCTGAACTTATCCAGTATCTCTACCTGCTGCTTCTGGGTCAGGCCCGTATCCTTGTACTTGCTCGCCTGCCCCAC
>JAUWTY010000053.1 GCA_030614485.1 Methanosarcinales archaeon
TAGAGGTTATGAATTTGATACATTCCTTATCGGCACCCGCCCATCAGGTCTGCTCATCGAGAACGAAGAAATACTCTGGGCCGCATCAGGTACAGGGTGGTCAGAACCCCTGAAGACCGAGATGAACCGTGAAGTAGGCAGGCGTGTAGAGGCCAGGCTCGGCAAAAAGGCCGACCTTAAGACCCCCCACATAACGGCGCTGCTGGACATAAACCGTGAGAATGTAGAACTTGAAATACGCTCAATGTATATTTACGGCCGATACCGCAAAATGGTACGTGGTATACCCCAGACCCGCTGGCCATGTCGGGAATGCCGCGGCCGGGGGTGTGAGCGCTGTAATTTCACAGGAGCCATGTACCCCGAATCAGTGGATGAACTTATCAAACCCGAAGTGCTAAAAGCTACTGAGTCTGTAGATACCGTATTCCATGGTGCGGGCCGGGAAGACATAGATGCCCTGATGCTGGGGAGCGGCAGGCCCTTTATTGTCGAAGCCGAGGAGCCACTACGCCGCCACATTGACCTTACCAGGCTACAGCATAGGATTAACCGTCATGCTGCAGGCAAAGTTGAAGTCGAAGGACTCAAATTTGTGTCCCACCGGGCAGTAGAAGCCATTAAACAGGAAAAAGCAGATAAAGTTTATAGATTAAGAGTTACATTTAAAGGTCAGGTATCAGAAGAAAAGCTTATATCAGCTATTGACGTACTTGCCCGAACTCCCATAAACCAGAGAACACCTACAAGGGTATCCCACCGCAGGGCTGACCTTGAACGGGTGCGCACGATACACAATATTGAACTGGAACAAATATCTCCCGACGGCCTGAAAGCCACCATAGTGGTAAGTTGCCAGGGAGGACTATACGTGAAAGAACTGGTATCCGGGGACGAAGGCCGTACAGTACCCAACCTTACCCAGGGTCTGGGTGTTGAGGCAAAAGTTACCGAACTGGACGTAATAAAAGTAGAAGGAACATTCATTTAATTTAATTGGAGGATATAACATTGTCAAAATCACACGGCGAGAGAAGAAAAACCAGAGATAAATTGAAGAAATCCGTGCGGGAAAGAGGGCTCAGCCCCATATCACGTGCCATCCAGGAATTTGAAGTTGGACAATCTGTCCACATAAAACTGGATCCCAGTGTTCATAGAGGTATGTCCAATCCAAAATTCCATGGCAGGACCGGTAAAGTACTCGGACAGAGAGGCCGTGCATATATTGTAGCAGTCAGTGACGGGAACGCCACAAAACAGGTAATCCTGTTTCCGCAGCATCTACGCCCGCAGGTATGATTACGGATAACATGTATCCAGGTATTTTTCTATGATAGTTAAACAGGTATTTGACGAGGAAATGTTGACCCTTGCAGAAGCAAAGGAAATTCTGGTAGATATCAGGGAGATCCGTGCCGAACAGGAAATGGAACTGGGATATGAACTCAGAAGAGCTATCAACCATGCAGAACTTTCCTCCAAGACAGACGGAGCCAGTTCCAGGAATTTGGTGGAAGAACTGCTCAAACTGGAGAAGATGAAACCAGAAATTGCATTCCGTCTTGCCGATATAATGCCGACTTCCTTTGATGAGATACGGTCAATATATGCCAAGGAAAGATTCACGCTCTCCGAAGAGGAACTCACACACATTTTAGATACTGTTACTGCCGCCTATTAGATTCGTCACCTGAATAATGTGTAAAAGCTTATATGCAATGCTATGCATAAAATTTAATACCAAGTTGTAAAAAATATATATTTGGATATAAGGTAGGGTGTGGATAGGTATGGTATTGGATAAAAAACCTCAAAGTGAAGATTGGGCATATGTATTGGATTACTTACCCTATGGAAGTCCAGAGGATTCCAGGCCATTGCACCAGAAAAAACCACTGGTACAGTCAGTAGGTGAATCACATTTCGTGCTTATGGAACTAATACCAAAAGAGGGAGCTGTACCTGAAATCCAGGACAAGGTGTATCTCGGTGAAGGTGACCGGGATATTATCGACCATGTCAAGCGCAGAATAAACTACAATGAACTCACTCATGGGGCACAACTTGAACTACCATATATTCTGGAAAACGTGATAGCTGGAGACGAACCAAAATATGTCAGTTTCTTCAGTGATGCTTACCCCATAACAAACAGGCTTCACATGCTGGAGCTACTTCCCGGTATCGGCAAGAAACTTATGTGGGCCATCATAGATGAACGAAAAAAGGGAGAATTCCATAGTTTCAAGGAACTCACAGACAGGGTTAAGGGCCTGCATACTCCCGAGAAACTGATAGTTCATAGAATAATTGATGAATTAAAGGACGAAAACTTAAAGTACCGTCTTTTCACAACCCCGCCAAAGCCTCGTAATTACAGCCGATGAAGCCCAGGCTTGGACAACATTTTTTAATTGACCAGCGTATACTTGAGAGGATAATCCGCTACGCAGACCTGAAAGCTTCAGATACCGTTCTGGAAATCGGCGGGGGTAACGGTATTCTTACAAATAAACTGGCCGAAGCTGCCGGGAGTGTAGTTACCATCGAGCTAGACCGCGACCTCGCAGATGGACTGGCATCAATGCGCAGGGATTCAAATGTATCCGTGATACACGGGGATGCACTGAAGGTCAAACTGCCATATTTTAACAAGGTAGTGTCAAACTTACCATACCAGATATCTTCCAAAATTACCTTCCGCCTTCTTGATGCCGGATTTGAATATGCCATTTTGATGTACCAGTTAGAGTTTGCGAAACGCATGTTAGCTGCCCCTGGAACCCCTGATTATAGTAGGCTTTCAGTGACGGTACAATACCATGCCGACATCGAAATGCTGGAAAATGTACCCCCTTCAGCCTTTAAACCTCAACCCAGGGTTAAATCCGCCATATTAAAGTTAACACCCAGGGAAGCGCCATATCATGTCAACGACCTGGATTTCTTTAACAGATTGTTAAAAGTAGTATTCGGACAACGCAGGAAAATGTTGAAAAATTCCATCACTTCTGCGATATCCGTATTGGGTATTCCAATTGATAATATATCACGACTGGATGAAGCAATACTGCAACGCCGCCCTGAAACCCTTACACCACAAGAACTGGCTGAACTCTCCAACATCATCAGGGATGAAATATGACATTCATCAACTACCGCAACAAAACCGTGCAGATATTACCAAATGTTTATGAACCGGCTGAGGACAGTTTCCTGTTGGTCGATGCACTGCTGGAAATTATTGAGGATAAGCACAGTTTGCTTGAAGTAGGTTGCGGCAGCGGCATTGTTTCAGTGTTTGCAAAAGACCACTGCCCAAAAGTGGTGGCTACTGACATCAATCCATATGCAGCACATTGTGCCCGGCTCAATGGTATAGACGTCGTAAGGACAGACCTGTTTGCAGGTATAAGAGGCACCTTTGACATAGTGGTTTTTAACCCACCATACTTGCCTACATCAGAAGATGAGCATGTAGGAGGCTGGGATGACCTTATGCTTAATGGCGGCCCTGACGGCAAGGATACTATCAGGCGGTTTGTAGCAGAATTGGGTGCACATCTCAACCCGAACGGACAGGTATTGATGTTAATATCCTCGCTTACAGGCATAAAAGAAGTATGCAACCTGATGCAGGGTGCAGGTATGTCTGTAAAAAAAGTAGCCGAATCCAGTCATTTTTTTGAAAAACTGGTAGTATTAAAAGGCCTTATGGATTCGAAAAATCAAGTATAGGTTCAAATCTCTACAATCTTATACTTGTCAATATCAGTCCTATGTCCCCAAACATTTCCCACATTGACCTCTATATTATTCATAGAGAGTATTTTTCTCGTGGTATTGGACAAGGTATTATAATAAGATATTGGAAGCTGAATCATTTTGATTTTCGGATTTTTACGGATTATATTGAATATATCCTTTTCTGAGGGTCTGAAACAGAAATGGATATTATCATCTTTGGATGTTATCTCTTCCACATCTTTTTCAGAAGCCACTACTCGAAATAATACTTCCATAATAACTACCTATAGTCTTTTAAACTACTTATAATTTTTGAATAGTATAACTTAAAGGTATACCATCTTCGTATCGATAATACCTTTTACACCCCGAATTTCATCCAGGATATTCTCATTGACCTCAGAATCTACATTGAGCACCATAATAGCTGTGCCGCCTGCCTTGATGCGCCCAACCTGCATGCCTGCAATGTTGATATCATGCTTACCCAACACAATACAGCACGGTCCTATAATGTTAGGGTGGTCTTCATGCAAAGCTACCAGTATGTGTCCGGATGGTAGCACATCTATGCTGTATTCATTTATCTGCACGATCCTGGGATTAGTACCGACCATGGTTCCAGCTACGGTTTTCACATCACCGTTGTTGAAAAGGCGCAGCATCACCAGGTTGGAATAACTTTCAGAGGTCTTGGACTTTGATTCAATTACCTTTATCTTGCGTTCCTTTGCTATCACCGGCGCATTAATATAATTCACTGATGACCCCATGGCAAATTCCAGCACCCCTTTTAGTGCAGCTACGGTCACTGGCCCGGTATCCCTTTCTGCAATCTCGCCGCTGTAGGATAACTCGATGCGTTCGTATTTATTTTCCATTAACTGTGCAGCCAGTCTACCTATCTTCTCAGCCAGAGGCAGGTAAGGCTGAAGTACTTTCATTACCTCCTGCTTCACATAAGGCATATTGATGGCGTTCTGGACAGGCAATCCTTTACTTAAATTTATAATCTGCTCTGCCACATCAACTGCTACGTTAACCTGTGCCTCCTGTGTGGAAGCTCCCAGGTGCGGCGTGACTATGATATTGTCCTGCTCAATTAGGGGTGACCCAAGGGGGGGCTCGTTGACAAATACATCAATGGCAGCACCTGCAACTTTACCGCTGGCAACGGCCTCGGCCAGGGCTTCCTCGTTGATTATACCGCCACGGGCACAGTTAATGATACGGACGCCGGTTTTGGCCTTTTCAAATTGTTCTTTATCTATGAGGTTCTTTGTATCTTTGGTGAGTGGTGTGTGTACGGTGATGTAGTCGGAATTTAACACAATATCATCTACAGTGGTGAGCGTAACGCCCAGTTCCTCGGCCCTCTCTTCACTAATAAAAGGATCATAAGCCAGGATGTTCATCTTCATACCCTGGGCACGTGCAGCCACCTCGGCACCAATCCGCCCCAATCCAACGACCCCCAGTGTTTTACCCCTGACCTCAACACCGGTGAATGTCTTGCGGTCCCATTTTCCTGATTTGAGGGATTGGTTTGCCTGCGGGATGTTACGTGAAAGTGACATCATCATGGCAATGGTATGCTCGGCAGCCGATATCATGTTGCCTTCGGGAGCATTTATCACAATAATGCCGTGCTGGGTAGCGGCTTCCACATCTATGTTATCTACGCCCACACCGGCACGTCCGATAATCTTCAGGTTTGCAGCCGCCTCAATGACATCCGCTGTCACCTGGGTCTGGCTCCTGACCACCAGGGCATCATACTCCCCGATACAACTTTTCAGTTCATCAGGGCTCATGCCAGTCTTAATGTCAACATCAACTTCCTTTTTCAATATCTCAATACCCTTGTCAGAAAGGGAATCACTAACCAGAACTTTCATTGCATGTCCTCCATTATCTACCTTGAATTTGGAGTGTAAATATTACTCTTAGCACTTCATTGTTTCGTTAGGGATATTTACAGTTTATGTTGTGTAGTTTCCTTAACATATCGATTACAATAATCCAGTTAAGTTAATGAATACTCATGAATTAGATTATTAGATAAGAACTAAAATGTCAGTACGGCGTAAATACCATTGGCAGTGCAACTGTTCCGGGTATCCGGTCAGGCATGAATAAAGCAAATGTTGATGCTTTGGTCCTCCTCTCAGTTGCCACCCGTCCTGACCAGGTAGAAAGCATCAATAATTGATGAGTTTTCATTTTTTTCAGCCAACCAAAAGAAAATAAAAAGCTATGATTGGCAATCCAAATCATAGAAATAAAATGGCACATACCAAAACCACAACACCAGATAGCGCCAGCGGTAGAGTATAATGCTTCAGATTTTCTCTCATACTTGAATCATGTTTAACCAGCCAGAAATATGGGTCGCTCACATAAGAGAACATAAATGTTCCAGCGCAGATCATAAACACCGTTTGCATGCAAGCAAAATCCTTCACAATACCTGCTGTAACGATGGCTGTGACAACCCTTGAACCCTGAGCGGTCTGAATAAACATCGCAATTAAGAATGGAAATAGCATGACAGGAACAAAACTGTTGTCGAGCAATCCAAGCACATCATTTGAAAAATCACTATGTGCGATGACATTACCAAGCGCGCCTGCGCCACAAAGATCGAGAAGTATCCTACCTGCTTTGCTTGATGATCTCTTCAGGGCAACACTTATTTCATCAGTAGATAGGTATCTATTTGCGATGATCAGTGAGATTAATACTCCGATGAGTAAGGCAACATTAACATTGCCTAAAAATTTTAGAATCTGGTTTTCTACAATAAGGCCAAGAAAAATCAGTGATATCGGAATTAAAATCGGACTCCATGCTTCTATGGATGATCTAAGTGATGATTGGACTTTTTCTGGTATGATTTCAATCTTTGTATGCATAAAATAATAGGAAATAACTAAAAGGAGTATAGATATGGGAATACTTACTGGCAATGTATCTAATGGATCAATATCAAGTGTATCTGTGATTACAAGGATAACTGGTGATGGATAGATCAGATTAAACGATATCACCGTTCCAATAGCGAGCATGTAGAGGAATTTCTTTTTTGATGCATTTACCTTCAGTGCAAGACCCTCAATGACTGGATTTAAAACAACAAATGCTGTCATACAGCACATAATGGGAATAGATAGTAAATACCCCGACAAAATAGGTATAAAGGATTGTTTTTTTCTAAAAGTTTTGAATATATCATTTACAATTGTTTCAATATTCTTTGTTATTTTTAAAAACTCCGCAATAGTAACACCAGAGAAAATAACGATACACAGTACGGAAAAGATGCTTCCCAGGCCTGATGTTATATACACGATGATTAAATGAAAATCCATTCCACAGATTATTCCGTAAATAAAAGCAGATGAAATCAAGCAAAGAAATGGATGTATCCGCATACGGACTGATAATATATGTATCAGAACGATAGACGCGAAAAAGGCAATCAATGGAAACATTATGTTTATTTTAGATTCAATTTGATATAAAGGTTGGAGTGCACCCCAAATAACGGACAAGTAGTTAAGCACCTTTGACCC
>JAUWTY010000114.1 GCA_030614485.1 Methanosarcinales archaeon
TAATATGGACAAGGTTGACAGTTCACAATTCCAGGGTTACCTGGTAGGTCAGGTAATTGCCGCCAGCGTAGGAGCCCTATTGCTTGCTCTTGAAGACTTTAGTGGATTCTATTACGGGAACTATTACCTGGGTATTGAGACCTATGGATACATCTACCTCGGCTCAGGTTTCCTGGCCACAATCCTGATACTCATGGGACTGGCGGGCTTACTCATATCCCTCCGTGCCGCCATTCAAAGCCTCCAGGCAAAAGACAATGCTACGCTTGAACTGCTGGAACACAACGCACGCACATCGATGAAAGCTGCGGGTTTTACGGTATTGCTATCAGGACTTGGTGCCATTGTTTTTGCAATAAGTTCCATTCTTGACGAAACAGATTGGTGGCTGGATGGAGGATTTTATGGGGCATTCATTGGTGGTTTACTGACTATTTTCTTTAGTAAGCTGATAATAGACAGGATAAATGGCTAATCTTTTCTACATGAAATGTCATAGTCCTCAGCATCAACTTTCTGGAGAGGAACATATTGGAGAAAAGCATTACATATTTCGAGAAGCCTGGGGAAGAGAACACCGCCGCCGTAATTGAAGCTGTCAAGATTCGCGCCCTTGAGCTGGGCATTAAGGAAGTGGTTGTAGCCAGCACCACAGGCAAGACCGGTGTAGCCATGGCAGAAGCCTTGCAAGAGGAGAATATCAACCTGATAGTGGTAACCCACCAGTACGGAACCACTGAAGAAGGAAAATGGGATATGGAAAGCCAGTACGTTTCCCGTTTGAACGAGATGGGTGCGGAGATCATATCCCAGTCACATATATTATCAGGTGTAGAGAAGTCGCTGTCCAGAGACACAGGTGGGATAAGCCGGATAGAGATTGTGGCCGATACCCTGCGCAAGCTTTTTGGTAAAGGTTTCAAGGTTGCCGTGGAAATAGTGTTGATGGCAGCAGATTCCGGTGCTCTGACCATGGAAGGCGAGGTCATAGCTGTGGGCGGGACCGCTTATGGTGCTGACGTGGCCTGTGTTGTGAAGCCTGCTCATTCCAACAATTTCTATGGTCTGCAGATAAGGGAGATCATCTGCATGCCATGGGAAAAATAATATTATCAAGCTGAAATTTGCTAATATAATTTATTAATATTAACCACAAACCCCTTAAATGGCAAAGAAACAATATAAACGAATTAATGGTATTTTTAATCAAGAGGTGTCAATAAACCAATGAGAAAATGGAACACAGACTGGGGCCTGCAGGGCAGGATGGTATTCACCATGTTCCTGCTTGCAGCAGTGTACCTGTTCTTCCTGGCATTTTTATCACTCCAGGGTGCGACCACGAATGTCATGATCATCTTTATTGGAGGATTCATGTTCATCCAGTATTTCATGTCAGATAAACTGGTACTGATGAGTATGAAGGCCAAGATAGTATCTGAAAGTGAAGAGCCAAAACTTCATGAAATGGTTACACGGCTCTGTGTTATGGCAGACCTGCCAAAACCAAAAGTTGCTGTGGTCAACAGCCCGGTACCCAATGCTTTTGCAACAGGCCGGAGTCCGAAGAAAGCCGTGGTAGCTGTCACCACCGGTATCATGAAAACATTGAAACCCGGCGAACTGGAAGCCGTTCTTGCCCATGAACTTAGTCATGTGAAGAACCGGGACGTCATGGTAATGACCATTGCCAGTTTCCTCTCAACAGTGGCTTTCTTCCTTGTACGATATCTGTTGTACTTCGGCGGAGGGAGTAGAAATCGTGGGTCGGGTGGCATTATGGCGGTATGGCTGGCATCTATAGTGGTCTGGGTTATTAGTCTCATGCTTATCAGAACCCTTTCCAGGTACCGTGAATTCTCAGCTGACAGGGGGGCGGCCCTTATTACGGGAGCACCATCAAATCTGGCCTCTGCCCTTATGAAGATAAGCGGAGTTATGCCCAGGATACCAACCGACGATCTGAGAAAGGTGGAAGGTATGAATGCTTTCTTCATAATTCCTGCATTGTCCGGTTCATCAGTCATGAGACTGTTCTCAACCCATCCGTCAGTTGAGAAACGTATTGCTGCACTTGAAAAATTAGAAACAGAGTTGGAAATGTAATGGGATTCCTGGATGCTATATTGGGGAAGAGTAAACTTCCTAAAGCCAAGGTAGATAGGCTTTTTGCTATTTCTACAGCCAGCATTACTCTTGATGTTAACCTGGGACTAAAACCCGTCGGGTCAGCCGGCATCTGTTTTAAATCCATGGAATCTTCCCGGTATGCGGCGGCACGTTTGGAGATAGAAGAGTTGCTCCAATATAGCTGTAAGGAGACCGGTACAGAATACAAAGTGCAAAAGGATGAATTCAACTATTTATGGGTAATACTCAAAGATCCGGATTTCGAAGACCTGGTAACCAACATCCATCTTATTTCCCAGACCCTTATCGAGCATGGGTTCAGTGAACAACTATTGTGTGCAATCTATAGGTTCCAGGGTGAGGACAAGGTCTACTGGATATACAATTACAAGCAGGGAACATATTATCCATTCGCTCCTAAAAAAAGCCACCAAAGGGATAACAATTTGGAATTCAGGCTTAGGTCAGTGATGGATACCGAACTTCCTATAGAAAAAAATGTGGAAAAATGGTACCCCCTCTGGGGGATACCCATATAATTAAACCTATTAATCTTCGATAAGCCCTTCCCCGCTGAAAATCCCGGCAGCTTCTTCCAGTGTCAGGTCTTCAGGTGGTACAATGATGTCGGATTCCACAATATCTGCATCATCTATGGGCGTCCCATTTTCTTTTATCGCAACAATTAGATTACTTAGCTCCTTCTTGAAGTCGGTTTCATTTTCTTTTGCAACATAATCCACTATCTTGTTGTCAATTACATTCAGTTCGTCCAGCAAACTGCTGGCTACCTGGTACTGGCCCTCACCCATTATCCTGACAATCATTTTCCCACCTCATCTTTCAAGGACGCAAGCTCGGATTCAATATTACTGGTGGCACTTATCTTTGCAAGCTCCCTTTCAATATCATCCTCTCCGCCTGTAAAATCTTCAAGCGTACCCTGTTCCAGCAATTCATCCAGTGCAGATGAGCGTGCTTTCATGTTCTCTGTCTTCTCCTCAGCCCTCTGTACAGCCAGGCCCACATCTGCCATCTCTTCACTTATCCCTGTTACCGATTCTGTGATCTTGACCTGGGCTTCTGCTGCAGAGTACTGGGCTTTAATGGTTTCCTTCTTTGTTCTGAAGGACTCTACCTTGGCAGACAGTCTTTTTTCAGTGGCCTGGAGCTTCTCCTGTTCCCTGTTCAGATCAGCTATCTGCTGTTCAAGGGACTGGATCTGTGACATCAGACCCCCCTTTCTTTCCAGTGCAAGGCGTGCCAGGTCTTCCCTGCCGGCTTTGACGGCATCCCGGGCCTGGCCGTTCAGCTTATCAATATTCTGGTTTAGTTTTGCCTTTTGCAGTTCAAGCCGTTTCTTGGAAGTGGTTACTTCGGCTACGCCTCGCTTAACATTCTGCAACAATTCAAGCTGTTTCTGGTAAGAGTAATCCAGGGTTTCCCTTGGGTCTTCCATCTTATCCATCAATTTATTCATTTTTCCTTTAACTACAGTTCCCATTCGATTCAATAATCCCATATTAATATCTCCTTGCTTTTGATAATATTCCTTATATGTTTCCAGTATTTGAATTACATCTCCATTTACTTTTGTAATGCCCAATTTATACCATTGATTGTAAAACAATATAAGTAATAGCCATTTATCTATTTAACGAAATGGAATGGAATAAAATGAAATAAAACAATCAGGTTTATTAACTTCTCCAACAATCTAAAAGAATATTTAACATAGAGGTCAAATCTTATGCGGGGAATGATATCAAGAAAGGACATCCAAATGCTCGGATTTTTTGGTCTAATACTTTTGCCTATATTCTACTTAATTTATACCAATGAACTAGGCAGCCAGTGGAACATACACCCCATCTTGTTATTCTTATTACTGGTAGGTATGCTGGTGTTTTCAGGTACAGAGATACCAATCTACCGTATGAGGACAAAGAAACCTAATTTTTCTGAAGAGAAAATCCAACTGCTGGGTGAGTTCTATTCTGTACCGCTTGAAGAGGAGTTTGATATCGGTGATGAACTGGTATTCAATACCCGGATTACATTAAATTTGGGTGGTTTCATTTTACCGCTTCTGTTTTCAATATATGCAGTGATCAACAATCCGGGTTTCGCAGCATTAGAGATCATGCTGATAGTTGTGATAGCCACCCACCTGTTAACTGAATTCAAATCCGGTATAGGTATGGTCATACCTGATTACATAGGGTTGCTCCCCATCCCCTTCGCCCTGATACTCGACCCCGGCAATGTTGCCACTGTGGTACTTGTTTCAGGTGTATTTGGCATCATATTGGGAGTTAGCCTGTCATTGTTCAATATAAGTGAACAAACCGAGGGCAGTGCACATATTAACCTGGGCGGGGTTGATAATTT
>JAUWTY010000111.1 GCA_030614485.1 Methanosarcinales archaeon
CGTACTAATGAACGGATAAATGAATATCAGTAAAGGCAATCAATAAAAATAGGAAGTTGACAATCTGATGAAAGACGAGAAATTACCCACACAAAACAGCGATGAGCCATATATTTTTGTGGGAATTGTGGGTTTTTAGGGATTTATGTTGTGATGAAACAAGGCGTTTGCATTGGCTTGTCAAATTAGAAATGCCGAATATTGGAGCTAATTGGATATTCTCTACTTGTACCGTTTAATGATAATTATATTAATAATGACAGTAATCATTATGATGATATACAGAGGTGAAAGTCATTAAAAGCATTGATGAAACTCTCTTCGTTGAATTCGATGATGAGAATGCCAACACCACAATAAGCGGTGTTCCGGTCATGTTTATGAGCAAGAAGACCATGAGTTCGCTTTGTATGGGAATGATAGGAGCGCTGGGTAAGGGTGCCAGACCACTGTTATATACTTCTGGTTATAACGCCGGTTGCAAATCTGCGCCTGTGGTCATCAAGCAATGGGATTGTAAGAACCTTGACGAAAGATTAAAAGCCACTATCCAGCAATTCGCCCGTTATGGCTGGCTGCTATTAAAGGAGGTAACATTATCTGAGGATGGCAATGAAATAACCTGTAAGGTTGAGAAAAGTTTCGAAAGCCTAGCTTATAACCGCAAGAGCGAAACTTCCGTTTGCTATTTCCTTGAAGGATTCCTGTGCGGCTACATGGAGATTGTATTCAATAAAAAGAACTTGGTATGTGAAGAAACGACCTGCCAGGCACAAGGGGATGCCTTCTGCCAGTTTGTTATTAAACGTAAGTTCTGGAAAGAGTAGATATCATGGAAAACATCCAGGAAATGCTAAATACTGTACTCCAAGACCTCAAAAGTATTGCTAACATCGAGGCATCAGTTATTGTAAGTCATCAAGGACTTACAATATTTTCTGACGTACCTGATTATGTACCAGAAGCAAAATTAGCAGCTTTCACCGCCACTATTATGGGTTCTGCTAAAACTGTGATGAAGGAACTGCGCCAAAAGTGTCCCAATATGCTGATAATCAGGTCCAGTGAATCCATTACCATATTCATGGAGGCCGGAGAAAATGCTATTCTGGGTACGCTGTTCTGCGATGATGGAAATATAGGTCTTGTCATCGTTGAAATGGAAGCTGCCTGTAAAAAGATCAATGCGATCCTGGAATGAAATAATATGATAACTGGAAAAACTACCTATGTTCATAAATTTTCGGTAGTCATCTAACTTGACATTCATAAGTCATGGGAAAAAAGAATATGGTGACATATTGTTAAGCAAAATGAGAACTCAACTTAAGTTATCCCGTCATCAATTCGATGATTTAGTTATGTGTCCTCTTAAAAAAGAAGAATTACATAAAATTTATTCTGAAAAAGATTTAATTTGAATTTTGCCTGCTCTTCATGTACTTCAACTATAAAGAACGATCATAACAAAACCTATTTTCCATAAAATACTTATCTCTCTCCAACCATTGGAGACCCACACATGAAGATCCAAAAACCCAGGGGCACCAGGGACTTCCTCCCAGACGACACCCGAAAACGCAGATATATCGAAACCAAACTCCGCCAAACCGCCAAACGATGGGGCTACAATGAAATAAAGACTCCCACCTTCGAACAGATAGAACTCTTTACCCTGAAATCAGGCGAAGGCATCCTGGGCGAGATATACAATTTCAAGGACAAAGGTGACCGGGAGATGGCCCTTCGTCCTGAACTCACCGCTCCAGTGGTCAGGATGTACGTCAACGAACTCCAGCGTGCACCAAAGCCAGTCAAACTCTACTACTTCGACAACTGTTTCAGGTACGAACGTCCCCAAAAGGGCAGGTTCAGGGAATTCTGGCAATTCGGCGCCGAGCTTATAGGCAGTCCCAGGCCAGAGGCCGAAGCCGAGGTCATAGCCCTGGCCTGCCGCATGCTTGAAGATGCAGGCGTGGACGGTGAACTCAATGTGGGGCACCTTGGCGTAATCAGGACACTGTTCACAGGACTGGATGCCGCAACCCAGGGCCAGATAATGCGGCTTGTTGACAAGAAGGACGACAAGGGCCTGGAAGATTACCTGGAAGAAATAGATGCCGATATCCAGATGCGGGAAAAACTCTTCGAACTCATAGGACTGACAGGCAGCGATGCCGTAGATGAAGCAAAACGGCTGCTGGGCGACATCGAAGAACTGGAAACCTTCCAGGCACTACTGGACCTGCTTGACATCCACGGCCTGGACTATACCGTCAATTTCGGCATCGCCAGGGGTCTGGACTACTACACAGGTATGGTCTTTGAGATTTACAGCAGCGGCCTGGGAGCACAGAACCAGGTCTGCGGCGGCGGGTCATACAGGCTGGCACACCTGTTCGGGGGCAAGGACATTGAATCCACCGGGTTTGCACTTGGGTTTGACAGGGTCATGGAAGTGTGTACCGCCCAGCCTCCTGAGGAGAGCCGGGTTGTCGTAGTCTGTTTTGATGAGACCCGCAGAGAAGGCATGCGAATTGCCCAAACCCTGCGCAAACGTATGATAGTTGATATGGACGTCATGGGCCGGAGTTTTGGAGCCCAGTTAAAATTTGCCAATAACGTAGGAGCAAAGTGGGCTGTGATAATAGGCGAAGACGAAGTGGCACAGGGCAAGATGGCCCTGAAAGATATGGAATCAGGAAAACAGGAAATACTTGACCCTGACGAACTGGTCAAGCGGCTTACTTCGTGAAAATGTAAATCAGTTGAACAATATTACTGTATCATATCCAGTGGCAGCGCACCATTATGCACTGCAGTTGCCACCAGCACACCTTCCAGCCCCACATCTTTCAGTAGACTGATATCATCCTTGTCCTTGACACCCCCTCCAAGCAGTATGTTGTGGTCGCTGTGGTCCACCATCTGCTGTAAAAATTCAGTATTAATGCCGCTGGATGTACCCACTTTGCTCAGTTCCAGTATTATCAGGTCATTGATGTCATAACTGTTCAGCATCTGAATCAGTTCGATGGGTGGCAACTTAAATGCCGGTTCAGGAGTCAATATCTGGCCTCCCTTGATATCAATGCTCATGTTAATAGACCTGGGATAAAAACCCGTAGCACTTTCAAGTAGGTCATGAGTGGCGGTTTCCGTACCAATGACTATGGAATCAGCCATCTCATGGCCCAGATGCACATCATCCATGGAAGATGCACCAAGATCGAGCATGGTCTTGCTCTTCCAACCAATTTGTGTTACGACCTCATCATTGTTGCCGCGGTTCCCCAGCCGGTTCAAGTCAGCAATATAGACCTCACTGGGCACCAATTCATCTACAATTTCAAGTGGGTCCGATGTCTCACAGACTTGGCTAAAATTGTGGATGGGGCCGTACTTTTCCCGTTCTCCTTTAACAGCATGTACGACCTGCCCATCCAGGATGTCAAGTACAAATATTACGCGAAACATGAATATAGATTGAGATTATTTATTGGATATTTATAATGCCGATACTCACTACCATTAAGGTTTTTTGTAATATATAAAGTATAACGTAATGAATATGAGTTGGTCAATATAGCAACATATATATTACGATAGCGCAGTAACCAAGGACATAGAGGTTAGAGGTAATTTAACATGAAACTACTGGTAAGTCCCATCAATACAGAAGAAGCAAAAGCTGCAGCCAACGGGGGAGCGGATATCATTGATGTCAAGAACCCAAAAGAAGGTAGTCTAGGCGCGAACTTTCCCTGGGTTATAAGGTCTGTGAGAGAAGCAGTGAACCCAATACTGCCCATAAGTGCCACCATAGGGGATATGAATTACAAACCCGGTACTGCATCCCTTGCAGCCCTTGGTGCTGCCGTGGCCGGTGCTGAATACGTAAAAGTAGGATTATTCGACATCCAGACAAGGGAACAAGCCTTTGACATGGCCGAACATGTTGTAAAGTCAGTAAAGGACTATGACCCGACAAAGAAAGTAGTTATATCCGGCTATGCTGATTATAAACGTATCAATTCCATTCCGGTTAGTGAATTGCCTTCTGTCTGTGCTGAGTGCGGAGTAGATGTTGTTATGATGGATACAGGCATTAAGGACGGGCGTTCTGCATTTGAATTCATGACCAATGAGGAACTCTCCAGTTTCGTGAACTCGGCCAGGGACCTGGGACTTTTAAGTGCAATCGCAGGTACCATCAAATTTGAAGATATGGATGACTTAAACCAGATAGATCCAGATATTATCGGGATCAGGGGATGCGTGTGCGGAGGCGACCGTTCTACATCTATCCAGCAGAGCCTGGTGGAAGAACTAAAATCTTTAATGGCGTAAAAATCTGGCTGTTCAAACTATTAATTATTTCAGGACTGTATGCCCAGTTCCACAAGCAGGGACTCGGGTACAAGTCCTTCTTTTGTAAAACCCGCTGCATTGTAATATTCATCCAGCATAGCATCCAGTTGTGCACCTGTAACGGGCCGTTCCCCATGTGTAGTCACCCGTGCGGGTAGGGTATCGTGTCT
>JAUWTY010000146.1 GCA_030614485.1 Methanosarcinales archaeon
TGCCTCCGGTGGGGATACCTGATGAACAGATGGATACCCTCATGGAATACACCCGGCGTATCGCAACCGAACTAAAAGTTGTAGGCCTTATGAACATCCAGTATGCCATCAAGGACGGCAAGGTTTACATTATAGAAGCTAACCCAAGGGCATCCAGGACAGTGCCGCTTGTGTCTAAGGTCACAGGTGTATCCATGGCACGTATTGCAACCCAGGTCATCCTTGGTGCGAAGCTGGCAGATATGGATACAAACCCTCTCACATATCCTCATTTCGGTGTTAAGGAGACTGTATTCCCATTCAACATGTTCCCTGAAGTAGACCCCGTGCTCGGTCCGGAGATGCGCTCAACGGGCGAGGTGCTGGGGATGGCAGATTCCTTTGAGACCGCTTTCTTCAAGTCCCAGGTTGCAGCCGGTTCATCGTTGCCACTGGAAGGTACGGCACTAATCACTGTTGCATCCAGTGACCGTCAGCGTGCGTTGCCTGTTGCAAAGGAACTGGAGGGTATTGGTTTCAAGATACTTTCTACCGAAGGCACAGCTGTTTTCTTTAAGGAGAACGGCGTTGAATGTGAAGCTATCAAGAAATTGCATGAAGGCCGGCCTAATATAGTGGATGCCATGCACAATGGTGAGATACATCTTGTTCTGAACACCCCAATAGGCAAGGAGGGTGCCTATGATGACAGCTACATCCGCAAATCTGCTATTAAGTACAACATCCCCTACCACACCACCACCGCAGCCGCACTGGCGGCAGCAAAAGGTATCAGGGCCGCAAGCGAAAAACGTATAGGTGTCAGGTCGGTTCAGTCTTACCACCGCGATGTGAAGTGATGGTTTTATAAGTGGTGTTAATAGAATATTATTGATCGTAATTGAATGATTGAATATTATTGTTGAACTGTATTATTGAGGTGAACACAGCATGGAATTTACTCTTAGTTTATTAATTTTATTAATCGGCATAATTTACGGTTTTGCCAATAAAGGCACAGAAGATTACCTGCACATCCTGTTCAAGGGATTAAAGGTAGGTTTGGTACTGGGTATTATCGTGGGAATAATCGCCCTTTTGGTTGGCGGATTAACGGAAGGTATCTCTGCTGGCATTGTCGGGGGACTTGTTGCAGGTTTTGCCGGTTCTTTCGTGTTCGTCATAATGATGTTAGTGGTTACTGTCACCTTCATTGTTGGTGTGCTTATTGGTGATATCCTGGAAAAGGTACTGCGCAAATAACTGATAATGAAAGAACTGGTCATAGCAAATCTGTGACAAATAGAGTTTTGATTAATCAGCAATATCTAATATCTATGAACAATTCTGGCCCAACACTGCAAGTAGCCCTTGACCTGCTCGAACTGGACCGTGCCGTCCAGATAGCCCGTGAAGCCGTAAAGGGCGGTGCGGACTGGATAGAGGTCGGCACCCCACTTATCAAGAGCGAGGGCATGAATGCGGTGAGGGCACTGAAAAGTAATTTTCCGGGCCATACTATCCTAGCTGACATGAAAACCATGGACACCGGCGCCCTTGAAGTGGAGATGGCAGTCAAATCCGGTGCCGATATAGTCATCCTGCTGGGAAGTGCCGATGACTCTACTATCGCCGATGCACGGAGGTCTGCAGACAAGTACGGTGCCAGGCTCATGTGCGACCTTATCTCAGTGGCCGAACCGGTAGAGCGGGCCATGGAACTGGAAGCGATGGGTGTGGATATCATCAATATCCATGTGGGTATTGATATGCAGATGATGGGGCAGGACCCAATTGAAGTGCTCAGGGAAATGAGGGGCAAGATACATATCCCCATTGCAGTGGCGGGCGGTCTGGATGCAGGGTCTGCCGGCCAGGCTGTGTCAGCAGGTGCAGATATTGTGATTGTGGGTGGCAATATTACTCGCTCATCTAACGTGACCACTTCAGCACGTGAGATACGGCAGGGCATGGATTCACCATCATCCGCCCCATTGGAGAAACATGATTTTGAGGCAGAGACCAGGCGGTTGCTAACCGGGGTGTCAACACCCAATATCAGCGATGCCATGCACCGTAAAGGTGCAATGCACGGTCTAATCCCAATTAATCCCGGCCTGAAGATGGTGGGACCAGCCGTTACCGTACAGACATTTGAAGGGGATTGGGCAAAGACCGTGGAGGCCATTGACGTGGCAGGCCCCGGTGACGTGATAGTGATTTATAACGGCGGAAGCGACCGGGTCGCTCCATGGGGCGAACTGGCCACTTTAAGTTGTATGAACCGTGGGATTGCAGGGATGGTTATCGACGGTGCGGTGCGTGATGTGGATGATATCAGGAAACTGGAGTTCCCAATCTTTGCCAGGGCAATTGTGCCCAATGCCGGTGAGCCAAAAGGATTTGGCGAAATCAATGCCGAGATACAGTGTGCCGGCCAGACTGTGCGCCCCGGCGACTACATAGTGGGTGACGACAGCGGCGTAGTTGTAGTACCCAGGGAGCGTGCTTACGAACTAGCCCGCCGTGCCGTGGAAGTGGAAAAGAACGAGAGCCGTATCAGGGATGAAATAGTCAAAGGTTCCACTTTGTCTAAAGTCATGCAACTGGAAAAGTGGGAAAAGAAATGAATATCCACATCCAGTAGATTTACTCTTTAGGTCAAATGGGAATATAGTAAATCCAGTTGTACAGCGAATAGTTCAGATGCGACTACAAATCCGTGTAAATCAGTGAAATCTGTGTCTTTTTATATTTCCAGACACGGATTGACACCGATTTACACAGATTTTACCTAAAATCGATGTCAACAAAATAACTGGTTTTTGGAACAGTGCCCTCTTTAGGTACACCCAATACACGCATAATGTACGCCTGAATTACCCCTAATTTATCCTGGCATCCACTACCACATGCCAGACACCGGGTGCATATTTCTTGACCTTGTGCCAGTCAAGTATCTCAGCCTTGCGCCCCTGCTTCTTCGCTTCTGCCCGGATGCGTTCAAGTCCTCTGTCAGGCATCAATTTTTCAGGCATGGTCTCGTGGTAGTGCAGCACACCGCCCGGTTTCAGGGCTCCAAGACCCTGTGGCAGGTAATGGTGTGTACTCCCCACATAACCCATGACCACGCGGTCTGCCACTGCTACAGGTGTCTTTTTGGCACAATCGTCCAGTATCGGTTCTACAATATCTTCCACGTGGTTCAGCCTGATATTCTCAACAAGATAATGATGTGATTCAGGGTTCAGTTCAATGGCAATAATTCTGGCGGGTCTGGAATGTGCTGCCATGTGGATGGTGAAATATCCGATACCTGCGAACATATCAACTACCACTTCTCCCCTGCCTAGTTTCCCCATCCGTATCCTCTCATTAAGGTTGCCCTTGCTGAACATGACCTTTGTGACATCCAGTTTGAACCTGCATCCGTTCTCAGTATGTATAGCCAGGGCAGGATTTTCCACACCATCCCGTGCGGCAATAAGTTTACGGGTGGGGCGCCGCAGTTCTCCCTCAATGCCCCCATCCAGGTACACGCTCTTGCAGTT
>JAUWTY010000071.1 GCA_030614485.1 Methanosarcinales archaeon
CTCATTTTTTTCGATTGTCATCGTATATTCTGACACCACTACTGGTTTTACGCTCTGAATTGCTCCTGAAGCCAGTAGTGTAATACCATAAGTCGAAGGTCTAGTGAAATTGATGGCAGGGATGATTACGCTACCCTTTCCTGCAGTGAGCGATGTTACTATTGTATATAATTCGTTTAGGTCCTTGTCCAACAGTATTACCTTAGTAGAATTTTCACTTGGCAAATTAATACTAACATTAACATCTTGTCCTATTAAATAAGAACCTACATTATCCACATCAACGAAATAGGTCGTGTTTGACGCTGCACTATGATACGATACAGTGGTCAGGGGAATATTCACGGAATTGTTAAAAGTAATTGAATCGTTCAACACAGCACTTGCTGCTGCCATCGGCCCTACGGTTATGTTGCTTGAATTTACAGGGTCCTGCAAAACTGCATATACTGGGACACTGGTATTATTGACTATGTTCCAAACAAACCTGTAAGCCTGCAGAGTATTATTTTGGTACCTGTCCATGGGAATAATCAAAGACGCGTTCGGGAAAAAGTGTTCTTGTGTCATGAATTTCTGGACAGTGATGGTACGTTCACCATGTGTTGAAGTAAATGAGACATTATTTACTTCCACATTTACTGACGTTCCCCTGGCTGCAAATACCTGGCTTAAGGTTTCACCCATAACATCAGTATAATTAAAAAAATATTCCCGCAGCAGAGTCTCGTTGGTAATGTTATTATCCGTACCGTATTGTACGGTTATCTGTCCAGCATATTCTATTTCTGAAATAGCCAGGGTCCTGAATTCCTTTACATCCTGTTTTGATACATCAAGTCCTGAAGTGGGAAGATTGGCAGTAAGTATGAGGTTATTTAGCAATATCATGAAAGTAAGGGTCCCCAGCATAATCATAAATCCAGACAGCAGTATTAACTGTGCATTTTGTCTGTCGGGTTCTTTTGTGCCGGATTCCTTCATTTTCAATCACATCCTCCAAAGTGTAAGTCTAAGGTCCAGAATATTATAAAAATCAGTGTTGCTGGAAATGTCTGGAATAATGGATGCCTGGATATTATCCTCGTCATGAATAACTACTTTTTTGCTTACAAAGATTGCATTGTCGGAAGGGCGACCGTTCCAGAATATTCGTTTATTGTTCCATTTATTATTGTTGTCTAAATAAGAAACTTCAAAATTGTAGGCTGTCCCGTCTGCTAATAATATCACATCAAATGTGTCACTAAGGTCACGAACTGTTAAAGGATAGATTGAAGACTGCCCATTAAACTCTACACCAGTCCAGTCGATAACCGCCTGTTTAAGTGGTGAATATGTATCACCATCGGGCACATAATTCAGCACTATCAGCAGATCATTACCCCTGGTTTCTATCTGCGATTCCACCTGCTGGTGAGATGATGACGAAGTTAGTGGTGTAAGCGGTGATGCCTGAACAATGAATGAGATAAGAAATATCATCATGATAGCTGAAGCTGCTCCCTCAAGTGTATACATCTGCCCGTGAGAGTTGTTCATCATACAAGATTTTCTGCAATTCATCTACCACACCCTCACATATAACATTGCAATACTTTCGTCCTGGTCTACATACACCACACGTATAGTCTGGGCAATATTGGTACTTTGTGGGATTTTGGGGCCGTTATTTAGCACAACCTCACCAGTTCCATCCATGTATAATGAACCGTCAGGATTGTAAAGTGACATGTTTATGTAATAAAGCATATCACCGTTAGCCAGACCGATATCATTTTGCATGTCCCTGTAACTGGTCGTGTTATTCATAGCATTGTGAAAATACTGTGCTCTGCTCATGGATATCATGTTAGTTCCGGATTGACTGCTAGCAATACCCTTGGTGCTCTCGACCATAGTCTTGGTAACTCTATCCGATACTGACTTAATCTCATCCGAATTTGTCTGGAACGGGACAAACATATTGGTAAGTGTCTGGAAAAGGAAAATGAACGCCAACATGAATATGACAACGCCAGCAATAAAATCCAGACTTATCTGTCCATGGGTATCGCAAAAAGGAAAAAACTGATATTTCTTAGTACAGTTCGATCTTAGTCTTGATGTCGTTTTATTCATAACAATTAATTCGGATAGCTATCAAATTCTATAAGTGTCTTCACTTCCACACTGGGAGCATACAATCGGTATGAAGTTGGGGTCGGCCTGGAACTCGAATTCACAGACATTGCACTTGAAAAATACCATTGATTGATCTACATAATCATCCATATTATCACCTCAATAATCGTACGAAACATGTATCCTTATATACTTCATATGGTGTTTTATATAAAAAGAGTTTCCCTCAAATCTGATGAGCATAATGACATCTGAAACATGCCTTGTATTATCTGGAAAAGGTGGTGTTGGTAAAACCACGATTCTTTCAAATGTCGCGACTTCCATAGCTATGATGGGAAAAAAAACTGCAATAATAGATGCAGATTTAGCAATGGCTAACCTGGGACTGGCTTTTGGCCTTCAGGATATGCCAATCACATTACATGAAGTATTAGCAGGTAAGGCATCAATCAGTGAGGCAATATATGATGGACCAGGAGGCTTAAAAGTACTTCTCTGTGGAGATACCATTGCAGGATTCCAGGACGCAGACCCTGCAGGTCTTGTTGAAGTAATAGACTACTTTAAGTCCAGGACCGAATTTATTTTTATTGATGCTCCAGTCGGGGTAAATGAAGATATATTCCTGATGCTTCCATATGTTGATTATGTTATTCTGGTTGTTACTCCTGATATGCTATCAATGGCAGATGCCCTTAAGATGAAGATTATTGCAGAGTCATTTGGATGCAGGATCAAAGGTATAGTATTGAACCGCGTTGAAACAATGGATTTCGATGAAATTATGACAGAAGTTAAGAATACGTTGAAATTGGATATATTATCTGTCATACCTAATGACTTGAAAATAAGAGAAGCTGCCATGAAAATGGTCCCTCTTGTAACATATATTCCTGAATCTCCTGCATCCATTGCAATGACTAAGCTTGCAGCAAATATTGCAAGGGTAGAATATAAGCCGACGATTAAGGAAGTAGGATGGTTCCAAAGGCTGATTGGAAAATATAGGGTCAAAGGAATTGAAAATTATGGACCGAACTGAACAAATAAATACTGATGAGAAAAAGTTAGTCGGAGATTCTGCCGCTGCATTGGTTGATAACGGGATGGTAGTAGGCTTAGGTACCGGTTCAACCACTGCTTTTGCCATAGAAGCATTAGGGCGTAGGATCGATGATGGATTAGATATAAAAGGTATTCCCACTTCGTACCAATCCCGGATGCTGGCTATTGAATGGGGAATTCCACTTACATCCCTTGACCAGGATCCGGTACTGGACATTGCTATTGACGGCGCTGACCAGGTGGATGCGAACCTGTTTGTCATAAAGGGCGGCGGTGCTGCCCATACCAATGAGAAGGTTGTCGCCCGGTCTGCCAGACGGTTCGTGGTGCTGGTGGATGAGAAAAAGATAGTTGATACATTAATTCATCCTGTACCGCTGGAAGTTATGCCAGAGGCGCTGGAACTTGTCAAGCGGCAGGTCATGGAACTGGGAGGTAATCCCCAATTACGCATGGCTGTGCGAAAGGACGGACCTGTTATTACGGATAACGGGAATCTTTGTGTGGATGCCGATTTTGGCGAAATACCTGAGCCTGGGAAATTGGCACTGCAACTGTCAGCATGTACCGGTATAATAGAACATGGTATATTTGATAATGCCAATGAGGTATATGTGGGTATGCGCGATGGTACTGTCAAGATATTGAAGTGTAATCGTTGAAACCTTCTGGTTGGTGTCAATAATGGCGGAAAATTTGTTTAAGAAACTGAAAAACTTCCATGAATTACATGAATCAGTCCACGACAGTCAGACGCTCATATCTATACTTAAAAAAGAACTTGATAGTTACACTGTTTTTGACCTGATGAAAATTCAGGCACAACTTGAGAAAGAAAGCAAACATCTTCCTCCCGGGTATAAGGAAATGTTCAAGGAAAAGATGGGAGAACAACTATTTGGGAATTATAAGGCGATTATTTCAGGTAACACTTACCATAACCAAAAACTGGATATCGAATTATACACAGAGTTTCTTAAAAACTTCCAGAGCAAACTGAACGACCAGTCCGATGAGCACTTCCTGGATATGACCATGCTGTACTACATGTGCGCACTGTACAATATTTTTGTTACACTTACTCCGCCGCACCCTGAAGGTACACCATTTCCGGGTGGTTATTTTGTTGAAAAAAAAGGTGAGGATTATTACTGCCCTGTCAGGGATAAGCAGGAAGATAACAGTGAAGCTTTATGTAAATTCTGCGTTGCTAAACAGGCGGACATGGAATAATTACCGGGGTCCAATTATTCAAAAGAGTATTTATATTAATCAGTTCTAATTTTATTGATAATAAATGGAGTGATTCCTATGAGTGGAGACAATAAAAATCCGTACGATAATATTTGCAGCCAGTTAGAAATATGCACAACCCAACTGGGAATGGACCCAGGAATACATGAAATCCTGACTCATTCTAAGTTGATACATACTGTGTCTCTTCCTCTTACGATGGATAACGGGGAGATCAAAGTCTTTACAGGATACCGTGTCCAGCATAATGATGCCAGAGGCCCGTATAAAGGAGGTATAAGGTATCACTATGAAGTATCGATGGACGAAGTCAAGGCACTGGCTATGGCCATGACATGGAAATGTGCTGTTATCGACATTCCATACGGCGGCGCCAAGGGTGGTATTGTCTGCAACACCAAGGAGATGTCCATTGGTGAAAAGGAACACCTTACCAGGCGCTATACTACTGCAATTTCCCAGTTCATTGGCCCTTACCGCGATGTACCTGCGCCTGATATGTATACCGATGCCCAGACCATGGCATGGATCATGGATACGTACAGTGTCATGCAGGGATATTCAGTGCCTGAAGTGGTGACCGGAAAGCCCATTGAACTTGGTGGAAGTGAAGGACGAACTGAAGCTACGGGCAGGGGAACTGCTATTTGTCTCAGGGAATGCGCCCGGAGCCTGGACATGCCATTAAAGGATGCAACTGTTGTGGTACAGGGATTTGGCAATGTGGGTGTACATGCTGCTATGACATTATCCAGTATGGGGTGCCGGATAATTGGACTGAGCGATTCCCGTGGCGGTATATTTAACCCTGAAGGACTTGACCCCAGCAAGGTATTGGCCCATAAGATAGAGACCGGGTCGGTCCTGGGATACCCGGGAAGTGAAGAGTTGACCAATGAAGAGACTCTGGAACTTGAATGCGACTTTTTAGTCCCTGCAGCCCTTGGACATCAGATACATGAAAAGAATGCAGGGAACATAAAGGCCAGAGTTATTGTTGAAGGTGCTAACGGTCCCACTACAACTGAAGCTGATGAGATACTGAGCAAGAATGGGGTGTTCCTGGTGCCTGATATCCTGGCAAATTCCGGTGGTGTAATGGTAAGTTACCTTGAGTGGGTCCAGAATATCAACCGTCAGCACTGGAGTCTGACTGAGGTCAATCAACAGCTTGAATCCAAACTTGTAACAGCATACAAGAATGTATGGGATATGAAGGAAAAAATGGGTGTGAATATGAGGGATGCTGCTCTGGGTATTGGTGTAAGCAGAGTGGCTAATGCGATTCAGCAGTTAGGACTTTTCCCTTAATTTATACATTACATTTTACAAAGGCATTAAAGCAAAATATTTTCAACATTAAAAATCCAGATAATTGTATATAGTTACAATCATAATTATTAAGAAACAGATTCAATAAGTCTACATAGCTTGCAATATTATTATAAGAGGGAATATCATGAAAGAAAAATTTCTTGAAAATAAACATTTATTAAATCGATTGAGAATAGGGTTTGTATTGATAATTTTACTACTTGGTTCAATTCAAGTGGTTTCCGCTGCCGCTTCATCTTCAGATCCACTTATTATTGCTACTATTAATCCTTACGTAGTATATCTACCTCCACTTACTGCTGATATTACTGCTACTCCAATAAATATAAACCGTGATTCTTTTTCCACTATTTTAGTGGCAGTCACTGATTCCAGTGATAATCCCGTTGGCCAGGCCACTGTAACTTTGACCAGCTCTGGTGGGAACCTTGTAAGTACTTCAGGTATTACAGAT
>JAUWTY010000130.1 GCA_030614485.1 Methanosarcinales archaeon
GCAATTCCAACCATTGCAGGCCCGATCATATCATTCATTATAGCAGCCATAATTGGACTTCTTATTGGTCTTATGTCTAACAAGATACTGATGATGAACATCCCAATCATGGAAAAATCCATGGTTGAGATTGCAGGTGCAGGATCACTTGTCATGATCGGCCTGTCAACAGCCATTGCAGGAAGTTTTGATATAATTGCTATAATGCCGGCAGTAGTTGAGACAGGATTCATTGCACTGGTCTTTATTGGTGGTGCGATGACAATATTACATCCATTCAATGCCTGCCTCGGTCCTGACGAAAAACAGGACAGGACTCTTGGGGTTGCAGTTTCAAAGGGAGCGCTTATCATGGCACTTGTTGGATTTGCATCTCTGGCAGTTGAAAGTATGGACGCTATGTCTGGTGCTTTGACCATAATAGTAGGCTTAGTAATCTGGGTGGTATATTTCAAGAAGTTCATGAAAAATACCCATCGTGATTCATACCTGGTTACAGGTACAGGTTTACTGCCAACTGAGGAGGAATTAGAATGAGCCACATAAGAGTTGCGCCTGAATTCCATCTGATACTGGAACCAATGTCAGGTATTATGGCAGAGGAAAAAGATGATACACTTGAGTATTCTCTGGACCACATATCAACAGTGGTGGACGAACTGGACTTAATTGTAACCGACATGATGAACTCATTGGGTCCGGATAAACCTCTACTGGCAACATTCCCAGGTCGAGAGAAAGCTGCAGTGACTGCAGGTGTATGGACGAACATATTCTACGGCTTCATTGGAGGTCTTATACTGATGACCCTGTTTGCCGTATTATTGAAATTAGGAGGCTTATAAATGGCTGATAAAAGAGAACCATCAGTTGGATGGCCTGTCATGAAGGGTGAATACGAGATTGCCGACCCCAATAATCCGGTTGCGGTAACCACGTTGGGTTCCCATCTTCCGGCAGAACCTCATCTTGAAGCAGGGGCTTCCATTACAGGTCCATGCAAGACTGAGAATATCGGCATTGAAAAGCTTGTGGCCAATATCATCTCAAATCCAAATATCAGATTCCTTCTGGTTGCCGGTTCTGAGGTTAAAGGTCACCTTACCGGAGATGCCATATTAAAGATACATGCAAATGGTACCAAGGAGAACAGAATCATCGATGCAGTGGGAGCAATTCCTTATATCGAGAATCTGACCGAGGAAGCAATTGCCAGGTTCCAGGAACAGGTCGAATGTATTGACTTAATCAACACAGAAGACCAGGGACAAATATCTGCCAAGATAAAGGAACTTGCTGGTAAAGACCCTGGTGCCTTTGATGCTGAACCAATGGTAATTGAAATCACTGAAGAAGGTGAAGGTGAAGAAGAATTCGAAGGCGTTAGACCAATGGCAGCAGAGGTTGCTCTCATACAGTCAAGGATTCGTGATGTAGAGGGTGCGACAACTGATATAGGCAACCTGAATAAATTTGCATCAGGTGTCTATTCCGGTAAGATCGAAGGAGTAATGATGGGGCTAACCCTAACACTTGGAATTCTTGGATTACTCATCATGGGAGGTGTATAAAATGGCTGAAGACTCAGACGAGTATGTCTACGGAACAGGAGTTCCCATGGTGGTAAAACCACCAGGTGCCGGTAATTTTGATAAACTTCTTGAGAGTATCAGGTACAAGGGACAGCTTATTGCCAGGAACCAAAAACTGGATTCTGGAGTTGCTGCTGGCTTCCAAGGTCTTGTCATTGGATTTCTATTTGCGGTCATAATGATAGGACTGCCCATTGTTTGCAGTGGAGGCATCTAACATGGCTGAAAATAAGGTTCCTGAGATTATAGTGGATGCATCAGATTATCAGGAGGTCATCAAGAAACTTGACCTCATTGATGAAAAGATAGAATTCACGAACAGCGAGATGCAGCAGAGAGTCGGTAAACGACTGGGCAGAGACATTGGAATACTGTACGGCATGTGTATTGGACTTATTCTTGTGGTAATATATCTATTGATAGTGACCACATTGGGATTAACTCCCGCAACCACAGTTCAATTACAAGAGGGCGAGTCCCTTTTGTCAGCAGTAATAAGAATATTGTTATGAGGTGATAATAGATGTTCAGATTTGATAAAGAACAAGAAGTTTTTGATTTTGGCGGCGTAAAGATGGGAGGACAGCCAGGGCAATATCCAACTGTCCTCATTAGTACCATGTTCTATGGCAAGCACAAAATCGTGAGCGATGAAGATAAAGGTATATTTGATAGAGATGCGGCTGATGGATTATGGACAACCCAGCAAGAAATGGGGGACGTGACAGGTGTACCATATATCAACCAGATAGTAGGCGAAACACCAGAAGCTATTAAGAAATTTATAGACTGGTTCGTTGAAGTGGATAATAAAACTGCATTCCTGATAGATTCATCAGCTGGTGACGTACGTGCTGCAGCAGCAGAGTACTGTACAGAGATTGGCGTAGCAGACAGGGCAATACACAACTCTATCAATGCCAGTGTCAATGATGAAGAGATTGCAGCAGTGAGGGATAGCGACCTGGATGCAGCCATTGTGCTGGCATTCAATGCTACTGACCCCAGTGTGAAAGGTAAAATGGATATCCTTGAAGTTGGCGGTACAGGCCAGGCTAAAGGTATGCTGGAAATTGCCAAGGATTGTGGTATAACCCGTCCTATTGTTGATGTAGCAGCCATGCCACCCGGTGCTGGCTCTGGTGCAACCATTCGGTCTATCATGGCTGTAAAAGGACACCTGGGGCTGCCTACAGGCGGCGGTTTCCATAACATGGCATCTGCATGGGATTGGCTCAAGAAGTTCAAGAAGGAACACAAAGAAGCCTATATGCCCACAGATATTGGAACCAACCTTGTATCCCAGGTAGTAGGTGCAGATTGCCTGCTGTATGGTCCTATCGAGAACGTTAGGTCAGTATTCCCGGCAGTTGCGCTGGTGGATATCATGCTGGCTGAAACTTGTCGCGATTTGGGTATGGAAGTACTGGATCCAAACCATCCAATCAATAAACTGGTGTGAAAACACCGGTTTATTCTTTCTTTTTTCTTTTTTTGATATTTATTTACAACTCGAATTTACAAGTTGCAGGAAGTTTTTATTAGTATTCCATACTATAACATAACTCCAAATAACTTCATATAATTCACATATACACTGTATAGTTTCATCTTTAATTCGGGATTACACAATGACAAATGCAATGGAAATATATCAATTACTGCCTAAAACCAACTGCAAGGAATGTGGGGAATCAACCTGCATGGCATTTGGTGTTGCACTGCTCTCAGGCACCAAACGGTTTACTGAATGCCCGCCATTAATGAATGAGGAGAAGTACAGCGATTCAAAGCAGAAACTGGAAGAAATTCTAAAACCATTGGAAGGTGCAGAAGAGACCGGACTTATCATACATGAAGAACTCTGTTCCGGGTGCGGGAACTGCGTGGTTGCCTGCCCTGTAAATGTGGCTAATGACCCACATGGTTCAGGCAGGGGATTAGGTCCAACTAACGATAAAGTCATATTCAGGGTGATTGACGGTAAAGTGAAAGCAGCCAATGTGAAGGAATGCCGGCGGTTTGGCAAGGATAAGATACTTTGTAGGGCATGTATTGACCCATGCCCAACTGAAGCAATTGAATTTGTGTAAGTTGGATGAGGCTTATTTATGACAGAAATGGTTACATGGACCTGTACCGGATGCGCACTGCTTTGTGAGGATATTCAGGTAAGCATAGGTGATAACAGAATTGAGCAGGTTGAGCATGCCTGCATAAAAGGCAGAGCCCGGATTTTTGGATGTAAAGATAAGGCTATTTCTACAGTAAATGGTGTAAAAGCCGATATTGATGATGCTATTAAAGATGCCGCCCGGATATTAAAGGAAGCGAAAAATCCTTTGCTCTATGGGTGGAGCAATTCCACAAATGAAGCCCAGATGGCAGGTATCGAACTGGCCCGTACATT
>JAUWTY010000075.1 GCA_030614485.1 Methanosarcinales archaeon
AATAAGCACAAGTTTCCCCAAAACAGGTATGGTACTGAAATTGGACCACGGCCCCACAAGGTCAAACCCGGGTCCGATATTGCCCAGCGTCACAATTGACGCCGAAGCAGCGCTGACCGCCCCAATACCCAACTCGCTCAATATGAAAGTACTGGTCATGAACACCAGAATATACAGGATAATGAATGAGAAGATACTGTTCATCACATCCTCAGGCACCACCCGCTCACCCAGCCGGATGGGCCGCACCATCTTTGGCTGGAGCGACCTGAACAGTTCCCGGTACGCGTACTTCAACATCAACAGCAGCCGCACCACCTTGATCCCGCCTGCAGTGGAACCTGCACAGCCTCCAATGAACATGAGTATGACCAGCACCATGCGGGACGAGTCCGGCCATGTGTTAAAATCATGGGTGGCATAGCCCGTTGTTGTCAATATAGACAACACCTGGAATATGGCATACCTGAAAGATGTGCCGATCCCCTCAAACGTCCCCGTCCTCCAGAGTGTCCAGGTCAGCGCCACAGCCGCAGAGACCACAATGAAACTGTAGAACTTGAACTCATCGTCCTTTAGCAGGCTTCTATGGTCCACATATATCAGCCTGTAATGCAGTGCAAAATTGGCACCTGCCACGAACATGAAAAATACAATGATCCCCTCTATAAGGGGACTGTTGAAAGCTGCAATAGAATCTGCCCTGGGTGAAAACCCGCCACATGCCATAGTAGTGAAGGTATGGGTCAGGCCATCGTACACCCCCATACCGGCCAACAGCAGTGCAATGAACTCAACCGCTGAAATAACCACATACACCATCCACAGTATCTTGGCCGTCTCCTTAAGCCTGGGCTTAAGTTTATCTTCAGTGGGCCCCGGCGCCTCTGCTTTGAATAACTGACGGCCCGCTATTGCCAGTTTAGGCAGGATGGCCAGGAACAGCATAATGATACCCATGCCGCCCAGCCATTGTATGAAACAACGCCAGAAAAGTAGTGCCTTTGAATGGGACTCGATATCTGTCATAATGGTGGCGCCGGTGGTGGTAAAGCCTGACATGGACTCAAACAGGGCATCGACTGGCTGCATACCGCTTAACAGGAATGGCAAAGCGCCAAAGATTGCTGCAAACAGCCAGGCAAAAGCTACTATACCAAAACTTTCGCGGTTCCTTAACTCATCAGTGTTGCGGTTGGTATATTCCAGCACAAGCCCTACAGACGTTGTGATTATGAATGAATCTACAAAGAACATAACAGATGGGAACTGTGTCGGATCCTGCCGGGAATAATAATATCCAACCAGTGCCGGGATAAGCATCATAACCCCCAGGTACTTCAGAATTATTCCCAGGGTGTTAAGAACCACTTTAAATCTCATTGTATAACCCACTGTAAACGTAATTTATATAATAAGTTGTTTATGCAAAACGACTCAGCAATAATTTAAAAGTCACAATAATGGGAATTATCTCAAGCCTGCCTATCCACATATTGAATATCAGCATTAATTTGCCTACCCACATCATATCAGGTGATGTTATACCCGTGGACAAACCCACATTGCTCTGTGCTGATACCACCTCAAAGATGATATCTTCAACATTGTATAGCGGTGGTGCAATATGAAGCATTACGAAGATGCCAGTGAACAGGAACATCACCCACAAAAATGATATCAGGGCAGCCTCATTAAGCTGTGACCCCATCTCCTCATCTGACAGTACCTTATCCCCGAACTTCTGGACCACCACTACCTCATGGGGCAGCGAGAGTTTTTTACACCACCACCCTATTCCCGCGAACAGGGCAGCACCGCGCACTATTTTGATACCCCCGGCAGTGGAACCAGCAGCACCACCCAGCAGCATCAATAGAATGACTACAAGCTTAGCATTGGGTTCCCAAGTTTGTATGGCAGCGGTCTGGAGACCTGTACATGTCAATCCTGATACCGCCTGGAACACAGAATACCTGACGGATTCTGACCACCAACCGTAATGAATGGAATTCTCGGCCACAAGCAGTCCACCTGCCAGGAAAAGTAACAATAACAGGGTACGGCTCTGCACATCCCTCAGGAATGCCATCACATCCCCTTTCAAAACCTTGTAATGGATAAGGAATGGAATTGCACCCATTATCATTATCGGTATCAGGGCAGCCTCAATCAATGAATTGTCATATGCTGCAATACTCGAGTCCTTTACTGAAAAGCCGCCAGTGGATATGGCGGTCATACCGTGGTTTATGGAATCCCACACTGGCATTTTGGCCAGCAACAGGATTAAGATGGAAAGAGCAGTCAATAGGAAATATATCCACCATATCATTCTTACTGTGGTCATAATGCGTGGAAATATCTTTTCTTCCCGTCCTTCTGCACGGTACAGGTGGTACATACTGGTACCTGGTCGGGTTATAATGCTGATTATCAGCACGATTACACCAACTCCGCCTATCCACTGGGTAAGCGACCTCCAGAACTGGATAGTGTGGGTAAGTTGTGAGGGGGCTGTTATCATGCTGAGCCCTGTACCGGTCCAACCTGAGGTGGATTCAAATACGGAATTTAACGGCGACATACCTTCTATCAGGATATACGGGATACTGCCAAAAATGGGGATTACCAGCCATGCAATGGATGAAATGGCCATGGCATGCGTGATCTGCAACTCGGATTCAGTCCTGCCTATGAATCTAAAGCATATTCCTGCAATGCCGGATATAAATGACGTTACCAGCATGGGATAAATGGCGCTATATTCTTTGAATATCAGGGGCACTGTAATTGATACCAGCGCGAGTAGGCTAACTATCAGTAAAAGGTTACCTACATCCCTGAAAATAATCTTTAAATCATCCAATGACAAAGGCGATCCGCCCTATTTGAAAAGTTCCTTAACATCTGAAACCATTTCCGATTTGGTGAAGACAATAACTTTATCTCTTGGCTGAATTTGGAAATTACCGTCAGGTACAATTATGTTACTCCCGTGCACCACTGTGCTAACAATAGCTCCTTTTGGGAACTTAACACTTTTTAATGGCTTTTTTACTATTCTGGAACCTTCCCTGGCAGTCAGTTCAAGTATTTCTGCCTTTTCACCTTCCAGTGTGGTAATGGATTGTATTCCTGTTTTAAGCAGGGTAGTTTTGAGCACCTCATTGATTGTAGCTTCCCTGGAACTCATTGCCACATCTACACCCACCATCTCGAACAACTGGGTGTATTCGGTCCTCTCCACACGGGCCATGACCTTAATTGCACCCAACTGCCTGGCAAGCAGGGAGCAAAGAAGGTTCTTTTCATCACTATTAGTAACAGAAACTACTGCATCCATACCAGGGACATTTACTTCATCCAGTATTCGCATATCTGTACCGTCACCGTTTATGACCATGACATTTGGCAAGGATTCAGCAATCATTTCACATCGTTTCAGGTCCTTTTCAACCAATGTGATATTAAAGTCTGCTTTACGAAGTAGCTCAATCAGGTAGAATCCAACTGTGCCACCTCCTACCACCAGCAATTTTTTGCTTTGGTTGCTAACCTCGAACCATTTCCTGATGTCCTGGATTGCCTCTTCCTTTCCGATAAGCACCACCCGATCACCTGAGTGGATGACGTCGTTTCCTCCTGGAATGATGACGTCACTTTCTCTGAAAATGGCTGATATCATGCTGCACTGGGGAAATAATATCTCTTTGAGAGCCTTATTTACAAGCACATTTCCGTCGTTTACTTTGAACTCTATCATCTTGACAAGTCCACCAACAAAATCCTGGACATCAACAGCTGAAGGAACTGACAATATCTGGTACATTTCATAAGCAAGAGACAGTTCAGGACATATCATAATATTCATGCCCACGTTTTCCCGTATAGTCACTGGTTTATTTATGTAATCAGGATTACTGACCATAGCTATAGTTTTGGTTCCGTTTTGCGTCATCAGCTTGGCTGCTAAACTTGCCACAATATTGAGTTCATCATGGCTTGTTACTGCCACTACCAGGTCTGATTTTTCAACTCCGGCCTGTTTCAATATCTTTACATTGGCTCCATTGCCCAGGATAACCTGGACATCAAGACCCATTACCTGCTCGATGGCATCTTCGTCCTTTTCAATAATTACAACTTCGTGGTCTTGATAGAGTGCTTTGGCAAGATGATATCCAACATCACCAGCACCGATGATAATTATGTGCAAATATGTCACCTAAAAATGTATTAGAACAATTAGTTGCTTTGTAAGAGTCAGAGGATTATCGCAATATATTAAAAGCCTATCTATCCTATGATATTACTAAAAATCTATGAGGTTTTGCTGTCCTTTGCCCTTTTCGACTGGTGTATTTACTGCATCCTCGCCTTCTTCTACATCAACCCCAAGCTGCCTGAGGGTATTTGCGGCTATCTTCGGACCCAGAATCTTTGTCAGTGTGTCGAATCCTGCGTTGCGAATGGCATCCAGGTCATGATATCCCGCATCAAAGAGTTTCCTTGCCCGCACGCGCCCGATATCCCTGAGTTTGATGATGGGCAGCAGTTCCTGGGCGGCACCATATGAAATGCGTTTCACCAGTTCCCGGGCAAAATCCGTGTATTCACTATTAAGGTGGAGGGCGATGCGAGCCAGGGAGTGCATCAGCCACTGGGCAGTATCGGCCTGGGCCCTGATATCACCGGGACCGATATTGAACCTTGATGTAATATCGTCCTCCCCTTGTTCTGATATCCAGTCCCTCAGTACCAGTGCAGTCTTTACATCTGACAGGAACCATTCATATTCCCTGCTCTCCTGCCCGGCTGGTTGCACGAACTCATCACAGTGCTCTGATACAATATCGTTCAGCCATCCATAATCCCCTGACCTGAGGAAAAGAGAGCGCATATCAGGTGTACTGGAGATAAGGTGCAGCATTGTAAGTTCAGAGGTGTTCACTGCATCAAGGCGCCCCAGCCCGTCCACCATGATACTAGCAGACAAGGGGTCGATATACAATCTAGAGACCAGTTCTCCCAGTTCAGTGGGGTACAGCCCTTCGGTGTCCAGCAGCATCTTGTTCTCATCAAGAAATACGATAACCTCATCCACTACTGCAGCGAGTTTCCAGGTTTCCTGCTGGTGGGCATAGAACGTGAGGCCCAGAAAATCCATAAGTTCATCCCTGCTCTCCACAAGCCTGGTGGATACAGCCGAGAGTATGTGGGTGCGCAGGGCATTTTCCGAGCCCAGTTTTGACCAGATCTCCTCTGGGTCATTGAGGATATACTGGTCCTGCAGTCCCTGCAGTTCGTCAAATGACCTGGCTATCAGTACCGATTCCCCGTACGGGTCCAGTTGTGGTCTTCCTGCCCGTCCTGCCATCTGCTTGTATTCCAGTACAGGTATGGGCACCATTCCATAGTTTGGGTCATACCGTTTGTAACCCCGGATTATCACCCGTCTGGCAGGCAGGTTCAGTCCGGCTGCAAGGGTAGGGGTGCTGGATAAGACTTTTATCAGGTTGTCCCTGAATCCAGCCTCAATAAGTTTTCTCTGTTCAGACGTCAGCCCTGCATGATGAAATGCGGCCCCGCCTCTGACGCACTGGCTTAGTCTGGTTGCAGTCTCAGTCTCACTTGTACTGGATATACTTTCAGCCAGGTTGTCCAGTTCGGCTCGATTTTCAATATTAAGTTTCCTGGCCAGCACCTGCCCCAACCGCCTGGCGCTTGCTTCAGCGTTGCGGCGACTGCTCTCAAAGACAAGGCACTGTCCGCCTTCCTGCAAAGTATCTGCCACCAGGTTAACCAGTTCGTCCTTATACTGTGACTCCACAGCACGCTGGCTATTTATGAAATTGATAGCACTGCCATAAAACACCCCCTCCCTCAGGTCGACCGGACGCCAGTCACTCTCCACCAGCTCGGCATCCAGCCACTCAGCCATGTCCTTTGAATTGCCCACTGTGGCTGAAAGTCCTATGATCTGTGCATATGGATTAGTCTGCATAAGCCGGGCCAGGGTCACTTCAAGAGTGGGCCCCCTATCAGGAGAATCCAGCAGGTGTATCTCATCAGCCACAATAACTGTAATATCCTTTATCCAGGGC
>JAUWTY010000142.1 GCA_030614485.1 Methanosarcinales archaeon
ATCAGGTTTTATTGTGTTTAATATCTTATGATATGGATATCTCCATAAATCAAAAGTATCACCACATAGGATAAGTCCATCTGCATTTTCCTTTACAATATTAAAAAATTCTTTTATTTTCAAATGATTTGAATATTCATAACCAATATGCATGTCTGATGCGCAATAAATTTTCATATAACCACCCAACTATAATCATTATTGAAGATAATTAAAATACATACTTTATTGCATATATTCTTTTCCCAATTTTCCTACTTTATTTGAGGAGTGCGCATAATGTCCCAAAGATTAGCCTCGAAGATTCAGCCTGCCTCCAAGAGAAACTGATAAATTTTATATTTCTAATATAAAATTGTACACATAATATCTCCACTTCTATTTGAACAGTATATCATCCCATTTCCAGAAATTATACATACTTTTCAGGGTTTGCCTCAAATTCTGCTTTACAACCTGGAGCACAGAAATAGACTGTCTTGCCTTTGAACTCGGATGTGAATTTTGTCGTTGCCTCATCTACTTCCATCTTACAAATAGGGTCTATTGCCATTTATATTACCTAAATAATTAATAAACTAACAATCTCTAAAATCCTTTAATGAAATGTTGATTGGGTCCTATAATAGACCGCATAACTTAAATATTACACATTTAGAGTAAATCGCTATTGAATGATTACATCGATCAAATATTCAGAAAGAATTAAAATCAACATTGGTAGCCTAAAATAGCTGTTTGATTTAACAAAACAATATATTATGCGGTCTAATCTGGCACACTGCCAAAATAGGGCCTATGCCCAATGCTTTTTGTGCAAGAGTTGTTATACAAGGGCTTTATGGGGCGGAGGTGGGGAGTATGGTGTTTAAAAAGACCCCTGTATAACTTCAACTCTCGATTCGTCTATATACGAACAATAATATTATATACTTACATACTATTTATATGTTGTCAGTGAAAATAAAGTTTCTATGAGTTCACTGCGTTAATAAATTCTTGAAAACCAGTACTATGCAGCATTATAATTCCGGCCTTTTTGGTTGAGATACAACTGTTCGATACGCTCATGCGTATCTGCTTCATCTGCACTCTTGTCATCCCGCACCCGGACCAGCCTTGGGAACCGCAAGGCAAAACCAGAATCATAGGTTGGGCTCTTCTGAATTTCCTCGAACGCCACTTCAAACACTACCTGCGGTACAAATTCAAGTTCCTTGCCGCTCTCAACCACAATAAGTTCCTTGAATCGGGAAGTGAGTTCTTCCAGCATCTCATCTGTGATACCGGTCCCCACCCTGCCAATAGACAGGAAGTCCCCGGTATCAGGATCAATGCATGCCAGTTGATAAGAACCTATGAAGTTAGCGCGCCGTCCCTCACCCCATTCACCGCCCACCACTGTAAGGTCCAGGGTTTCCATCAGGGGTTTAACCTTGAGCCAGTGCTTGCCGCGCCTGCCCGGAGAATAAAGAGATTCCGGATTTTTCAGCATCACGCCTTCATGCCCTGCATTCAGGGCCTGTTTGTATATGTCCTCAATAGTAAGAACATCAGACGTGACGAATTGTTCTGCCACCTGCATGGTACCAGATGGAGTTACACAATCAACCAACCGCTGGCGGCGTTGAACCAATGTCATGTCAAACAGGCTTTCCCCGTTTAGGTAAACAACATCAAAGAGGAATAACTGTAATGGTATTTCACCCATCTTAGTATCCACATCATATTTTCGCCTGAACCGTTTGAGTATCTGCTGGAATGCCCCGGGTTTGCCGTCCTGTCCCAGCACCACGGCTTCCCCGTCAAGCACTGCACTCCTGGCACTTACCCCTGCCCGTACCATATCCACTATGTCCGGCAGCGAGCCGGTAACATCTTCCAGACGGCGTGAATAAATAGAAACATTATCTCCATCTTTGTGTATCTGGACCCTGGCACCATCGAATTTCCATTCCACTGCCACCGTGCCCATTTCACTGGTAACGGCCACAATTCCCTGTGATACCTGGGCCAGCATCATTTTTATGGGTCTGCCCAACTTGATATCCAGTCCGGTCACTCCATCCAAACCGGCACGTTTCGCCTCTCTTGCAACAAGCCCCAGGTCATTGGTCATCATATACGCCCGTTCCACAGCATCCTTTGGCACATTGAATGCCGCAGCGATGGCATCCCGGACAATTCCTTCACCAACCCCGATCCTCAGTTCTTCTATGGCGAGCCTGGCCAGGTAGACGGCTTCAACGGGTGTGGCCTCGCTGAAAAGGAACTGCAAATGCCTGACCCTGGCGGCCTGGGAGCCCTTGCCTGATGAGTTTGCAATGTCAATAAGCCTGTTATAGACATTTTGTACTGACAGGCCCGGCTCTTCCTCATTAAATACTGCAAAGGTGGATTGAGCCTTCTGGGCAGCTGTCAGTGCATCCCTGGCTGCCAGACCAACATCTCCGGTCTCCCGCACAAGGTTGATAACTTCTTTAACAGGCAGGCCCGAAGCTTTTGAAACAGAGGTGTACAGCAGGCTGGGACCGATGCCCATCTGCAGCGGACTCCAAACCGGGAATACCAGGCCCATAATGAACCTGGAGACAATCTCAAGTTCATCATCATCCACCATCAGGAAAAAGTCTGCCACCATCTGTGTCATCTCAAGTGAACTGGATGTGTCCTCGATGCGCTGGCAAAGGGCGGCAAAATCCTGGAAACTGGTCATCCAGTCTTTAACTGGAATATGAAGTCAAAACAGTTTCTATATGTTTGCAGGCACTGTGCCAGAATCTAGTTATGTAGTAAAATCGTGATACATTTGCAATGGATATGTATTTATTGCAATAGTAGGGAAATATGTGAGATTAATCTGGAGAAATATAAAAATTTATGAAAGGATTAACTGGATTGACAGGATACGAGGCAACATTCCAATCCTGTTCATCCAGTAAATCCTGTCAAAAAGTCAAACTGTGACTATTACTTGATTGTGCATGATGTTGCCGATATAGATTTGGATTATCTCTGGAAAGAACATTTTCATGGTCATCGTGGGTCATGGATACTTATGTGCTATAACTGGATTTACTATACTCCCATTTGGCCTATAGGTTAACCTACCTTGTCACCAAAACAGCATTGGTGATAACAATGTCCTCCGATATCTCGAAAGAATATCTACCAACTTTTAATCGGCGAATTATTCAGGATATTGGGTGTGCAATAACTCACAAGAGAATTATCCTCAAGTTGTATAAAAATGGATATCAGACTCCTGATATTGCAAGGATGACAAATCACACGGAAGAAGCATGTGACAGGTATATTAAGGCATATAAAAAGGTGGAAAAACTAAGCCAGACAATGAACATTGACGAAATTGCCCAAGTATTAGAGATGAGTAGGTCTCTTGTAGAAGAATACATAAATATCTTAAATGAGGAGGAAGATAAATGAATGTGATGAATTACGGCAAGTGTGGAGACCTATCTGTCATTTGGGAGTATTTTGGTATTGTGTCGATAATAATAATATGAAGGGGATTTAGAACTATGAGCAAGATTGTCATAATTGGCGGCGGACTGGCTGGACTTGCAGCAGCTTACCGACTTTCAGATGAACATGATGTAACTGTGGTAGAAAAAGACGATGAACTTGGCGGGATGGCACAGAGTTACCATGTGGCTGATTATCATATAGAGAAATATTACCATCATTTCTTTTCCAGCGATACCGAATTGAAGGAATTGATTGCGGAACTGGGGCTGTCAGGCCGGGTGCAG
>JAUWTY010000046.1 GCA_030614485.1 Methanosarcinales archaeon
ATGGGCATGGTTGTTGAGGAGTAAGTAACAATCTATACAGATTGCTACAGCCTCACCGATTTCTTGGAGACCACATCCACCCCATATTAGAATTATGAAACACTCATCCGGATAAAATCCCCTGCATCTCCAACTGCAAAACCTTTAAACATATGTGAGAACATTATTAAAACGAACATGGAAAAAAAAGAATTCGACGAAAAGGCCCAGATGATGACTCTGGAAGCCCTTATTGCATCATTGTTAATCATTGCAGCGGTGCTGTTCGTTGTATCGCAGGTACCACCCCAGGCACAGCAGGGAGGAAGTTTTTCTAATTTACAATTAAATCATTATGGCGATGATTTATTGAACGTATTGAAAAAAAGCTCTTCGCCGGCTGCGGATTATGACAATCTAATACAGTACTACATAGGTGAAAATAATTATAGTGAATTAAATGTCCTTATGGAGAATAGTCTACCTGATAATGTAGGATACAGTGTTTCACTGGTATCTGGTGATGATAAGGAATTACTATTTTCTAATGGTTATCCTGTGGGTGAGCAGGTTGTGGTGAGTGAGATCGTTGTTTCCAAGAATGTAGGTCTTGGTGGGATCGCAGGGGCACCGGCTGAAATAAGGAAGGTTGCGAAAACGTTTCCTGCCGGTTCATTGATAATTCCCATGGATGACAATTACCAGCCTGACAATGTTACAAATGATGGTTATATTCCCTTGTTGAAAGGGATGGGACTGGTTTATCAAATTGCTAACGGGACATACAGTGGCGGCGAACCTATATCGGTATGGCAACTACTCGAGGACCCGCGAGGAACAAATTATTCTCTTTTCTACTCATTGGATGTTAATACCAGCGATAAACCCTTAAATATTTCAAACGGAACAATAGGCAATACAAAATTTGGTGGTGGTCCTTATGTTATTGATGCTGATGATTTGACCCCTGAAATAAAAGATAGGATTCTCAATGCATCACAGGATAGCCCTGTAGGTTATCATATCAATATTCATCAATTCCTTGAGCCTTTATATCATTACCCAGTCGTTGAAATGAAGATGGCTCCGAAAATAGCTGCTTATCCGCCCGATGATTGGAATGATAGATGTAGTGATATGACACATTGTGATAAGACAGATAATAAAATTCCGAAACACCCCGAGACAACTTACTATGAAAGTAAATTAAATGATACAATTGGCAAATATTACATACATTCGGATGTACCATATGTAATAATCAATGATTCAATGATTAATAACAGTATTTTAGATGAAATCGATATCATCACCATGCCTCACGCCGACTTATCCCCAATGCCCAATAATGTAGCAAGGACTTTAATTGATTGGGTGTCGAACGGCGGTACAATTCATGCTGAGTGTAAAGCATTGACCACACTGGATGATAAAGTTGAAACTGTTGATGGTGACAACCACTCATGGTACGGTTTTATTGGTGTTGAAAATATTCCTTCTGGCACTGGTACTGGTAAAGCAATGATATTTGTTGGGAATTCTTCTGAAGGTAACAATACTGGTGGATATGGGGCTTATGCCGACCCCGGTGCATGTTTTGATGTTTTATCGCAGTCAGGTGATGATGATGGTATATTACCTGGAGCAGGTGGGAGTGCAGTTCCTGCATTTCGTATAAAAAATTTAAATTACACACTGCTTAATCCTGATGCAATGGTTTTATCAGGAGCAGGTAGAAACGAAGATTCAATCTTCCCTAACGATATAGATTTTACATATATTTCTGCACCTTTCGACAATGGTTTTGTGACATACCTTGCCGGACACGATCTAAGTGAAGATTATAATAACAATCCCACCCCTCACAAAGAACGACTTATGTTCCATACGTTCTTTTATCCGGGTTTTGGCAAGATCTACGGTTATGGCGTGGTCGAACTCCAGATTACATTGTGGTACAAATGAGCACACAAAACCCCTTATCCAGAGATTCCAGTGGCCAGATGATATTGCTAATTGGATTTATCATCGCACTGGTTATCATTGGTATGGGCTCAATGGTTTATTCCATTGCAAATTCAAATCCGTATACCACCCAAAAACATTCTTCAATGGATGCATATTACAGTTTCATCGATATCAGGGAGGAATATGGTATGATACTTAAATTTGGGTCTGGTAGCGGTGCATATTCCCCCTTTAACCCATCCAATACCACGGTAAGGGGTTTTGAAACCAGCATGACAGACATGATGGCGTCCCACGGATAAATTCTCAACTTCACCTGGGGTCCATATTTCAACAACATACCCCCCACAGCCGAAGCCACAATTCAGCTGTTCGATGGTAAGAACCGATTTGAAGATACCCTCACATATAATCTGGAGACCGGAAGGATCATGTATGACCTGATACCTCCTGGCAGTATCACAGACCTGAATGCCATCACAGGAGTTACTGACGGTGAAATTATACTTAACTGGACAGCCCATGGAGATGATGCTAACATCGGGAAAGCATCAGATTATGATCTAAGGTATTCCAGTGGATCTATTGATACAATGGCAAAATTTGCCAATGCTACCAATTATCCTATTAACTTTTATCCAGACTTTAATGGTACTCCCCAGGAATGTATTGTCATGGGGTTGGAGCCTGGCAGGTATTACTTTGCAATAGTGGTTTACGATGAAGTGTTGCATGCTTCGAACCTATCCAACTGCTGCCCCAATGCAGTGGCAGCAAACTGGACCCCTTCAGTTGAATATATCATAGCGAACGATTCAGTAAATTCCAGCACGAACCTGACCACTGAACGTGGTAGGGATGTAACCATCATGTTTAATGTCACGGATAAGGATAGAGAAGACCTTGACATATCTCTATGGCTGGACAACGGTTCAGGATGGTATGCGATAAATTATACTGGCCAGACCTGGGTTCAATACAATACTACCATCTACAACCATACGATATCCCAAATAAATACCACATGGAAATATTATGTGAGCGTGACCGACGGTCTCTTTGGACACAATGCCACTGCACCACCCGATGCACCTCCATCATATTACTGGTTGGGAGGGAACATTAGTACCGGAGCAGGTGTGGTCGCCGTGATAAACGGCAGCATTAGTACAATCAACGTATCTGCACCTTATAGTGGTGATTTCAACAACAATAATAACATCAGCGTTTTGTACAGGATAAATAGCAGTGGTTCCTGGGATTCATCAAATATTACTTATAACAGACTGTTGACTGAATACCTGATATTTATTAGTGGACTTAATAACACCAAAAACTACGATATCAATGTAACCTACATAGACCCTGATGGAATATATCCATTGGCAAATGTTACCCAAATGATATGGAACCAGACTCTTCCACCATGACCTGTGCTTTTTTTACCAGGTCCATAAGGTCATTTTAACTGGATATATTATTAATCGTTTAGTATTGCTGAATTTTGTCATACCTTCATTAGAAACTTCAACTTCTGATTTTACATTTAGCTGCATGTAAATAGGTTTTCCCGATGTATATCTGTCTGGAATGAAGGAATCCAGGGTTTCCAACGGTATAAAGAATCCAAGGGTATCTGTCTTATTGAACGAAAAAGTCACTGAATCAGTTACATTTACCCCGTTTTTAAATACTGTATAATCATCATCTTTTAACATATTTGAATCTTTAAGTTCATAGGCGGCATTAATTTCATCCCCAATTTTAATCCACTGAAAAACGGATTCATTATTCCCATCATCAAATATCCAATTACTTATGCTAAATGTAATGCCGTTTGTAATAAGGTCAAAATCTTCTGGTTCTAACACAAGTAAAATTTTAGTTGGATTAACATGACCTAATAAATCTGCACCATCAAATTGTCCAAAGGTTGTGAGCTCGGTCGTCGCAAGTCTTGTCACGGCCACAACATCGCTTTGTTCTCCAACAGCGTCTATTGCAGCAGCATTTGCCCCAGATACATTAATCAGGGATTCATTGACCGGGCGTATCTGGATATAGAATTTATTCCTACCTAAACCTAACGTTCTGGACACATTTTCCAGTTCTGCAGGATCGGTTGAAGATGTTGGATATTCCCACCATGATATATTGCCACTAACGTCTGTATGCTCTTGCATAAACACATTCAATTTCCGAGAATCAATTGTATTGTTTCCATCAGATTTGATTAAACCGATCTTCCTGACATAAGTCTGGTTTTCATTCCATACAGTATTCCATTCAGTCCCGTAATCGTTACCATCTGTCCAGTATCCTGCATCCCTTACTAATAATGTTGCCGCCCTGTCGGCTGCAGGATAGAGTTCTTTTGAATATCCGGAATATGGCGTCATAACACTGGATATGGTATAAGATGCGAATAAAAAAGCCATCAACAGTACACCTACACCTGTAAGAAAATCTATACTGACCATTGCCTTTTCTTCTCGCATGTCATGTAGAAAAGCCATATAAATCAACCCTGTGTGATTAAGATATCTGAACGGTTATTGGTAATTATTATCTTTCCTGAAGAGCTTGAGACAGAACCATTTACAGATACCAACTCATCTATACTGCTCAATGGGACGAACACTGTTACATCCTTGTACCTGGATTTTAACCTCAAAGTTTTTTGTCCAGAACCATAAGGGTCCTCATCAGTAACATCAATGAAATATTCACTATTAGCCGCCATAACCGGGATGTCCATAACCGAAACGAACTGACCCTGGATTGGATTAGATAAATACGCATCTGTAATTGCAGATGATACCTGATTGCCCACATCTGTAAGTTCTGAATATATAGCCTGACGTGTAGAATTATCCACTACTGATGAAAATGCTATGATCATAATCCCAAAGAACAGGACTGACATACTGAATATCAGGATATAATCTATGGGAACGGCCTGTCCGCTTGAATCTTTATGCAGTGTTCGCATGTAACCAATCACCCCACAACGGACTCGATTTTTGTTTCATGGATTGAAAAGCTCAGACTAAAACCCGGGTTTGTAATTTTTGCGGCTACAGTGTCAGTAGCTGGAAAGATAGTAGATGAATATGAAGCACCCGCATTAGAAACTGTTTTGTTGAGATACCGGTTCCATGCCTGGTAATTCTGGCTGGTAATGTTAATGTATATAGTGTTTACTTCTCCTGAGTAAATTTTACTAACACCATCATCTACTGCAAAGGTCCTCACATTGCCCTTACCCTTACTGCTGGTTGAAGTATTAGCACCTGTAATATTAATAACATGTATCATTACCCCTACATTACTTCCGCTCAACTTTCCCACATATATAAGTGGTTCCTGTTCCATTATCGAACCGGTGGGGTATTTAGTGAACACAGCTCCGTTCTCATATGCCGCGATCATGTTTTTGTATTCATAACTTGTCGTACCCGGAGACCATGATAATGTAGTGGTTGTCCCGTCATTGTAACTAACCTCTATCCTGGTATTGTTAGGTATCACAGCAAGGGTACCACCATCCATTGGAATAGTAGTGGTCCTGGCTGTACCCGCACCAGTAATTGGACCTCTAACGACTTCCTCTATGTCACCATGAAGGACAGAAAAAGAGTTATGGATATTCTGTTGATGAGTACTTAATTTTGCATTTTCAATCATCGGAATACCAGCTGTATAAATAATTCCGATCGAGACAGTAACAATAGCCAGGATTAATATCATTCCTATAACAGGAGATACACCGCTATCATTTACTGAAAATTTCCTTAATTGTTTTGACATTATAAATCCAGGTAAAGTTATTCACACATTACTATATAACATTTTATTACACCGACACAGTGCCATGTCTGTTGAGATTAAAGTAAGACTAAGTCGCTGTCATCATCATCAAATTCGATGTCAAGCACTTTCAGTACTATTGAATGTCCATTTGAGTCATAACACCGCCATGAACGCATATCATAAGGTGCGCCCGCAATGATATTGTGGCCACCTACCCTGGCAAATAGAGCAAGGTCGGCCCTGGAGGGGTTAGTATTTGAGGTTGGATGGCTATGAACAGAACCTGCGATACTGATATTTGGCATCATGAATAACCGTATTGTGGCACTTACCTGGGACGATTCGGTGCCGGGCAGGAATATCACGTCTTTAATAACACCATCTTCGGCCCGCAATAGTCCTGCAAATTCCCTTGGTGCAGATGATTTTGAAACCTCAAGGATAAATTCCAAAGTGGACTTTGCTATACCTTTAATTCTGGCCGTTGCCCACGCCCCCATTTATCTGGCAGTAATCCCTGTGACAATGTCCTGTTCAAAGTCTAACAGCACACGGCTATCTTCACCACTTGTGATAGTCAGCTTTTTGTCATCGGTTATCTCACCAATCACCCGGGCCGTGATGCCTGCATCTTCGAACATTTGGATACAGCGCCCGGCATCAGCAGGTGCTGAAGTAACAATGTAGCCTGTGGCAGGATATATCTTCAGCCACTGTATGAAGTCCACCCCGTCAGGCACAGGTATTTTGTCCAGGTCGACCACAGCGCCCTTGCCGCTGGTCTCAAGCAACATGCCCAGAGTACCCAGGGTACCGGGGTTGCTGATATCCTTCCCAGCAGTTACTGCATGTGCTTCCCCGATGGTCTGCATCACCATGTACTTCTCCCGCACATCTGCCGGTTCCTTCATTGTGGTGGAATCCCAGCTGTAAGGTGAATTGGGCCCTACGTTGCCGACCATATCATAGGCAGCAATGACCAGGTCGCCTGCACGGGCAGTATCACTGCGTATCAGGCAGTCCTTTTTTGCCACACCGACAATGGCTACTGATAGGGAAAGGTTAGGTGTGTCAGGATGCAGGTGTCCGCCGACCATTGGGACCCCGAATTTGGAAATGCCGTCCTTTATCCCGTTGAGCAACTGGACACAGGCGCCTTTATCGCTGCTGGACAGTACATTTACCATACCCAGCGGCCTGCCTCCCATGGCAGAGATGTCATTGACGTTGACCAGCACTGAACTGTAGCCTGCCCACCAGGGACTGGCATCAAGTAGCCGGCCCCAGATACCGTCTGCGGCGAAGAGTATCACCTCATCGCCTCCAGAGTCCAGCACTGCGGCATCGTCTCCGAAATCCACTATACAGTTTCCATACTGTGACCTGACCTCTTCGAAAATATTGGTAATATCTGAGATTGAGTGCTTGCGGGTAAGGCCTTCGAATGACCGTATCTCATGAGCTATCTTATCAAGGTCCAGATGTGATTCCTCCATATTTATGGTGGGAGAATATTGTTTATGTTACTAAAACATTGTGAGTATACGATGTCGAAATTTCAAAAGGTCTTTGTAGTGACGGACGGGGCTTCCAGGGGTAATCCCGGCGCTTCAGCCGTTGGATATGGCATATATGATACCGATTGGGGTGTTGTTGAGGAAAAAGGTGAATGTATTGGAAAGGCAACAAACAATGAGGCCGAATACCGGGCCCTGGTGGCAGCGCTGGAACGCGCCGCACACTACTGTAAAGATGAAGTTGTGCATTATTCAGACAGTGAACTGCTGGTTAAGCAGTTGAATGGGCAATACAGGGTGAAGGCAGGGAATTTAAAGCCCCTGTTTGAAAAGGTATCAAAATTGAGGAAGAAATTCGCATCAGTGAAACACCGGCATGTCCGCAGGACCGACAAGAGAGTGGCGAGGATTGACGGGCTGGCGAATGATGCACTGGATGGGGCAGGGTTTTGATATTTCCTATTTTTTCTGACAACCGTGAAAAAAAACCATATTTTCAATCCCCTTACCATTGATATAAAGCCATATCAATCAGTTCCATTTTTGTGGTATATAAAGTTCAGTAACTAACTGACAAAGTCTCATTAAATTGTGGGGAGAAAATGAGTTTTGAATTTTATGAAAAGGGGGGCACCGGAAGAAAAATAAAGTTTTGGAAGCAAATTACCTGACTGGAAACATCCGATGCCTAGCCATAGCTACAATTAATTTGCACCCGAAGGGTGCATATTTTCACACCGTATCCATCCTCTCCTCAGCCGCTTATCCCTTTATAGACCCAATCCCAATCGCAACTTACATCATATCCTTGGCACCGTACCTCAGCCTATCCTTCAACTCCTGCTTCTTGCCATTGTTCCACCCATCTACAGCCTGTATATACCCGGTTACCCTTGACAGGTGCTCAATATTATCAG
>JAUWTY010000040.1 GCA_030614485.1 Methanosarcinales archaeon
AAACTTAGATTTTTCCTGTAGATCAATAAGTATATCCTCTGCCTGCTTCAAACTCAGATCTTTCCATTTACATTCAACAAAAAGTATCTCCTTTGAATCAGAATTCAAGGCAACAATGTCTATCTCATAAGTATTTTGTCCTTTTGGAGCATCTTTTATCTTGCCCCACTGCCGCCCAACTGTGTGGTATTCAAAAGGTACCTTATTTTTATCTATCAGAAATTCCCGGGAAATAATCTCAAATCTTTTTCCAATATGATTGTTAATATTTCTTTTCGTATTCTCTACAAACCTTGGATTTCGTCTTTTATAATCTGAAACGTTCTTATAAAAGAAACGGAACCAAAAATCCATAAGAGGATGGTCAATATATAATAATTTTTTATTGCCTATAACCTGTTCTTCATAATTTAAAATATTAAAATGATGCACAAGTTCATACGTCTGGCGTGTCAGGTCAGTCTCCTTTTTTCTTAAAAATGATGCAATTTCACTAATCCTTGTACATCCGCTAGCAACGGATGTTAGTATATCATAATACACACCACTTCTTTTACCGAATTCCAGAGACAAAATTGACATGACTTCATCTTCAAAAATGGCATTTTCCACAAAGAAGAATCGATCGATAATATTTTCAAAAGACAAATCTCTTAAATTTTCATCTTCAACAGCAATATAATACCGTGGATATCCTCCGGCTACCGCATATAACTTTATGATATCTGAAAGTTCAGTAATATCAAGTTCCCTACACATATCAATAATATTTTCAAAAGACATTGGTTTCAAATGCATTTGTCTCTTTATTCTGCCATACAGTGGCTGTTTTAAGTCCAAAAACAATTTTTTTATGAGTCCTGTAGTGGAACCTGAAAAAAAGAGAAGAATACCTTTTTTATCCTCATTCAGATCAATATATTTCTGCAAAGTCCCAAATACTGATCTGTCCACAGACAAAAAATTCTGGAACTCATCAAAAGCAATAATGCCTTTATACCTTTCAAACAAGACTTTAAAAAAATCATCCCAACTACTCAATTTCTCAAGTTCATTGATGATTTTTGCATTTCTGAGATATGTCTCATATTCATCCAACAGACTTATGCTTGTTTTGTCCTTGTTCACAAAAAAATACATATCAGTTTCTTTCATGAATTCAAGCATCATTCTTGTTTTACCGACACGCCTTAAGCCCCATATCGCTATCGAAAACAATTTTTTTTCTGCCAATAGCCGGATATCTTCAAGAATCTGTATTTCTTTTTCACGATTTACAAATCTCATCTATATTCACTTACTGAATAATTCAGTTACTGAATTATTTAAACATTTCGGTATCAACGTTAAAAACTGAATAAAATTGGCCGAAATGTTTTTATGAGATTGCCATCATACAATTTTAATAAGTTATCGAGTGGGGTGATAATTTTGGGTAACGATTTCAGAGTATTCGGAAGAATTACAGAGTCCTGGTCACAAGCCGGGATGGCTGGACTTATAGTAGAAGCATATGACAAGGATAGACGTAATGACGACCTCCTTGGCTCGGTTACTACAGGATTAACGGGAAATTTCGAGATAAAATTTGAAAAATCTGATTTTAAGGAAAGATACGGGGATGATAACCCTGATATCTATCTAAGGGTAAAAACGCCTTCTGGAACGACTATCTATTCATCTGAGGATAAAGTAAGATATAGAGCAAATGAAGAGGAGGAATTTATTATTAATATTGAAGAAAGTGCCCTAAAGAGCAGAAAGCACACTCTAAACACCAATCTGGATTTAAATAATGTTGAAGATCTGGATATAACCAAGTCTATCAAGGTGGCTGCTGTAAGAGATGGGAATATACTCGAGTCAAAGGTCATTAAACTCAGTGAAGTTGAGAATATAAAATCAATTCCCATTGAGATTGAATACTTCACAAATGAAAGGGATAAACCCCTCGGAGTAAATTTTGTAGCTGGACCTGATGTACCAGAGAAAGATTTCCTGGCGTCCAGGAATTATTCCCGGTGGATATCCCCAAAAGCTGACTGGAAGGACTTTAAATATAAAATACCCGACGTAGTTATTCCAGACCATATTACCAAATGGCTGTGGTGCCGAACCTACACCATAAGGGGGAAGGTAGTTTGCCCGGATGGAAATCCAGTTCCTGGTGCAACAGTAGTAGCAAAAGATATTGATTGTTTTTGGTGGTGGTGCCGGGAAGATATCGTAGGTACTACAACCACAAATCCAGACGGGACCTTCGAGATAGAATTTAAATGGTGTTGCCGCTTTCCTTATTTGATATTAAGATTACGAGACTGGAAGATTAATCCTTATTTACTGGACAAGATAACACATCTTATTGAAATTCCGCCAATTGACATACCACCCCTTCCAGACCCTGTCCCGGATCTCAGGATTTTTGAAGATATCGTGAACCTTCAACATTCCATGACCTTGAGGGGGGACCTGAACGAGACAACCAGCAATCTGGAAATGAAAAACATCTCAACAGTTCAACCAAGTAATCTCGAAACAATGAGAATGGAACTGTTAAAGATACTTCCAGATAATCCTGAGTTGTGTACTCTTCGCATCTGGCCATGGTGGCCATGGAGAGATTGTAAGCCTGACATCATCTTTGAAGTCACACAGGACTGCAAACAACCAGATACTGTGATCTATAAGGAGAATTATTTCAATACAAGGTGGAATATCCCCTCACTACTTGAAGGCGTTACCCTGATAGCTAATGAGGATGCTTGCTGCATACCAGAATTTGATCCGCCGGACGGGAATTGTTTCAAATTCTCTGAAGTGGGTTGCACTTCTTTAATGAATATTGGCGGTAACGACCCAATGTCGCCGGTGATAACCGATCTTGAAGGGTTCGCATATCCAAATAATCTTGACAGACCGTTCGGGGAGAGACTTTCCATCAAAGGAATATTCGGTGACCTGGCAGATGTGGATTATTACAGAATAGCATTTTCAAATGATGGAATCACATACGATGAGATGCTGTCGGATATGGTAAATAGTTATTCAAGGATCTTTTGGGGACCACCTATTGCAGGCGGGCCGGCTCAATGGAATACTGTCCTGTTTAAGAAACAGGATATTGATGGCCACTGGGTTTTTGAGACACGAGAGAAATTTGAAAGGGATAATGATCCTTTATCGTGGGGAATTACCCGTTTCTGGACTTCCAACAAGTACCTGGTATTATCCTGGAATACAGATAAGATGGCAGCAGACGGTCTCTACTACCTCCAACTTGTAGCATATGATGAAGGACCAGGTGATACCCTAATCAATGAAAGAGTCATGCCGCAATGCGGAAGTGAGACCAGTACTCATCCGATACCTGAGACTTCATTGATTTGTATCGACAACAGGATAATGGGTGTACATCCTCCATCTGTGCCCAGCCATCCCTGGGGTGCCGGTTACATCCATAAAGGAACTGTTGAACCTGATTGTGATATCATAAAAGTTATTAAAAATCCGGGTCAAGCAGATGAAGAAGAAGTAAAACCCTGTAGCATTCTAAGGCTTAAGGCCGGGGATGATATGCGTATATGCTTTAATGCCAGTGATGTAGACGGTCATCTACAGGCTTATCATCTTTCTTTGCACTGGGGTGAAAGTTCTCATAAGCTATTGATTAATGGGTTCAATGGAACATCATTGGGAACTATACAATGTGCGAATAGTGCATGTGCTACTGTTGATCCATGTGTGAAAGGACATGAGGTCGGACCAAGATATAAGGATGCAGTGGCCCAGGGGGCCGACAGGCCCATATGGTACGGAGGAGATTATAAAATCGATTTAAAGGGGTCAGATTTTCCCACCTGTTGCGCATTCCAATTGAAACTCAGGGCATGGAAGAGAACTTTCAGAGGATGCGACAACCCATATAATTTCCACTGGAATGTTACAGAGTATAGTTTCACTGTGATACGTGAAGATCTCATTGGAAATCCTTTGTTTAAGGAATGTCAGGAGATATGTCCTGATAATGATAAAAAGGAAAAGGCCAGGAAAGCGCTGCCTGATGTAATTCAATAAGGGGAAACCCTTATTGATTTTATTTTTTAGTCAATGCTGCCTGTTAAGATTGCGAGATATACATCTAAACCACATCCCAGGTGATGTAGTCTACCTCGATCCTCTTGCTCCGTAGGATATCCTGCAGCATGTATGAGCAGTGCTCCTAGATTGGGGAGAGTCTCTGCTCTAATAAGATTTACAGGAACTCCTGCAGAGAGACCAGCCCCTGGTCAATTGACCTGTAAGCCGTCCTTCCTCTCTCAAGGAACAATAAGTGGACGGCAGGTATCAAGTCTGATGCAACAGGGGCAGACCAGATTTTCTTAATTTTATTTTCTAATTTCTTTTATGGCATCAGCAACCATATTATCCTGATTAGGAAGCAATGTCGGATGGGACTGGCCTGTAGCCTGGTTTACCTTGTATCTTGCACACGATTTAAAATCGGATTTGCAATATTTTTTCTTGTACAACTCTACAGTTGCTGGTTTACTACTCATTCTGTCATTAAAGAATATACATTTATCAAGTATTGGACAATCACTCATTATACTCACCATTAGATGTCTTTATTATTCTTAATAGATTATATAAGTTTCTATTGTATTCATTTACATAGCGTAGAGCTTTAATGCCTGCCGACCCCCAGCCCTTCCCTGGCCTTAACCATCCGCACCACAGCATTGTTATAAGGTGTCTCAATCCCGTGTTCCCTGCCCAATCGCACCACAGCCCCATTGATATAATCAATCTCAGTCTGTTTACCCCTAAGGATATCCTGCAGCATGGATGAGCGATGCTCCCGGGTGGGGGGCAGCTTCTGCTCCCACAGGATATGCAGGAACTCCTGCGGCGAGGCAAACCCCAGGTCAATACCCGCTGCTGAAGCCACTGCAAAGGCCTCAGATATCATTTGTTCAATAAGCCATCTGGTATGGGGGTTGTCAGCAATGCGCCCGTATTGCACCTGGAACAGGGCCGATAAGGGGTTCAATGCGATATTGTACAGTGCCTTGTGCCAGATATCCTGCATGATATTGTCAGATACCTTGGTGGGTATGCCAGCACTGTCCAGTATCCGGGCCGCCGCCTCCACCCTGGGAGTGTGCGATCCGTCCAGTTCCCCTACCAGGGTCTCAGAAGCTATCACCGTAACTTCCACACTACCCGGCTGCGGCATGACCGCACCGAAGATAGCCATGCCCCCTATCATCCTGTCCCTGCCCACAATGCCAGCCAGGGTTTCCACATTGCTCAGCCCGTTTTGCATGGATATTACCATTGTATTCGGCCCGACCAAAGGCATTACATCGCGAGCGGCTCTGGCCGTATCAAAGGACTTGACTGTTATGAACACTATGTCCTGATATCCCTCATTGTGTTTGGTCTGGTACTGGTACTGGTTTGGATGTAGAAAAAGGGGAGAAGTGCAGGCCGTAATGTCGCATACTGTGTGTTCTCCCCAGATGCCGCTGATGAGCAAGCCATGTTCCGCCACCGCTTCCATATGGGGCTGCCTGCCAATGAGCGTCACCCTGTGTCCCTGCCTGGCCAGCATGCCGCCGATAACCGAGCCTATGGCACCCGCTCCCATTATAGCGATGTTACGGTTTTCCTGAGTACCTGTTTGGGTGTTCATGGCCTGCTCCCGTTCGTATGACTGTCGGTAAGACTGTCTATACTACTAAAATAGCTATACGAACACTAATAAATAGCGTTTTAAAGTGTAAGTGTCTACCATATCCAAAATGGAAACAGAAACAAGAACCGAACCGGACAATGAACCATTTGATGAGCAGTCTGTTGAAGAATCGGTTAAGGAACATCCAACCGAATTTATCAGCCATCCACTCATCAAGCCCAATACCATAGAGCAACGACTATTCCAGCTCAACCTTGCAGGCATGTCCCTTAAACAATCCACCCTGGTGGTATTGCCAACAGGACTGGGTAAGACCATAGTCGCCATGCTGGTGATTGCCGGCAGGTTCACACAAAAAAGCGGCAAGGCCCTCATCCTATCACCCACCAAGCCCCTCGTGGAGCAGCATGCAGCCTTTTTGAAGAATGCCATGAACCTGTCCCCAGAAGAAATAGTGGTGTTCACAGGCAGCATCCCGCCCGCAAAACGCACTGAACTATGGAATGACGCACGGGTGGTGGTCTCTACACCCCAGGTAATAGAGAACGACCTGCTCTCCCGCCGCATCGACCTGTCGGACGTAGTACATATCACATTTGACGAAGCCCACAGGGCTGTGGGCAACTACGCTTACGTGTACATTGCCGAAAAATACCAGGCACTGGCACATGACCCGCTGATACTGGGAATCACAGCCAGTCCCGGCTCAAACAGCGACAAGATCGATGAAGTAACCCGCAACCTCCATATCTCAAGCATCCAGGTAAGGACAGAGGATGACCCTGACGTGAAACCCTATGTACATTTCAGGGACCTGGAATGGAGGCATGTAACTGTTCCAATGGAAATGAAGGGGCTGCTTGATTCCATGAAAAAAGTATTGGAAGACAGGCTAGCCCAGCTTGCTAAATTGGGTTTTGTGGCTCCTAACCAGAAATACCTAAACAAACGAGAACTGCTGGATCTGCAATCCAGGCTGCAGGGTAAACTGAGAGGCGGGCCTGACCAGATGGTGTATAAGGCCATCTCCCTGGTGGCCGAGGTTTTCAAGGTGGCACATGCTATTGAGGTCGCAGAAACGCAGGGACCAGAGGCCCTGGCCAAATATTTTGACCGCCTGGAGCATGAGGCAAATTCAAAGTCAGGCAGTAAGGCATCTCGCAGGCTGGTAGATGATGTGAACATGCGTCATGCCATGTACGCCCTGAAGGAGCTGGATGCGGTCCATCCTAAACTGGAAGCCGTACAGGAGATCGTATCAGAACAGTTGAACAAAAACCCTGATTCCAGGGTGATAATATTCACTAATTACAGGGATATGTCTGAACTGGTGACACAGGGCCTGGAAGAAGTGGACGGTGTCAGGCCTGTAAGGTTCGTGGGGCAGGCCAGCAAGTACAAGGATACGGGCCTTACCCAGAAACAGCAGGTAGAGATCCTGGACCAGTTCAAGTCCGGGGAGTACAATACCCTTGTAGCCACTTCAGTGGCAGAAGAAGGGCTGGATATTCCTGCCACTGACCTGGTGCTGTTCTATGAACCTGTCCCATCAGAGATACGCAGCATCCAGCGGAAAGGACGCACCGGGCGCAGTCATGCCGGTAAAGTGATAGTGCTGGTTGCCAAGGGCACCAAGGACGAGGCATATTACTGGAGCAGTCACCGCAAGGAACAGAACATGAACAAAAAGATGCGCCAGCTTGCCAGTGGTGCATCTGATTCAGGTGGTCGGATACCTGATGGGGTAAGCATTGGGGATACACATAGTGGGGTTGGAGGTGGTGGGATGTCGCGTACGACTGGTAAGAGTGGTGGTGGTGGGATGTCGTGTACGACTGGTGAGAGTGGTGGTGATGGGATGCCGGGTACGTTTGATGAAGTTGGAAATATTGACCTGTCTGATGTGAATAATAAAGCCGTAGCTACTTCAGCAGGACAGAAACAGATATTCGATTATGATAATGAAAATGAAAAACCCTTGGTATATGTGGACCAGCGTGAGATACGCTCAGGTGTGGCACGGGCCCTGGATAGGGGAGGGGTTGATATCGTCCTTTCCACACTGGAAGTAGGCGATTATATCGTTAGCGACCGGGTAGCCATTGAGCGCAAGACTGATATGGACTTTTTGGATTCTATTATTGATAAGGAGCGGAACATCTTCAGGCAGCTTTCAGACCTGGCCCGGACCTATGAACGGCCTGTGCTGATAATCGAAGGCGAGAATCTCTATACCGGCAGGCAGTTGCATCCCAACGCTATCAGGGGTGTGCTGGCATCTATTGTTACCGATTTCGGGGTTCCTATCCTCAATACCAGGGATGAAGCAGAAACGGCAGAAATGATTGGTACCATTGCCAGGCGTGAACAGGAAGATAAGAAACGCACGCCAAGCCTTCACGGCAAAAAGACGGCTATGACATTGAAGGAACAGCAGGAGTATATCATTTCTGCCATATCTAATATTGGACCCTCTGCTGCGGGTAAATTGCTGCGCCATTTCAGTAGTGTGGAAGCAGTGATGAGGGCCGGCACTGATGAGCTGATGGAGGTCGAGTCAATTGGCTTGAAGACCGCGCAGCGTATCAGGGAAGTGGTAGGTGGCAAGTATAAAGGATGATACCTTATCTAATATCTAATTAATTTTTTTAAGATTTTTCAGTGCTTTTGTACCTGATTTGATGGCTTCCATCTGCTGCTTGATCCTGCCCAGGTCGTTTTCACGTTGCAGGTCAAGGCAGAGCTGAACCACTTTGTTAATTATAGTATTACTGATAAAATCTTGAGTTTCAGGTGATATGATTCTTGTTGTAGCTTCAGGTACTGATGCCTGTCCAGTTGAAACCGAGGGCGCTATCGATGAAGATTTTGCCGGGGACGTGGGTGCTTTTAGTGTTTGAGAAGTTGGTATTTGTTTAGGTGAAGATATTG
>JAUWTY010000022.1 GCA_030614485.1 Methanosarcinales archaeon
TCAATCCCAGGATTAGCAATCGGTCAATGCTCATCCCCATCATTCCCATCTGTTCCCAGATGAGGTTTATGACTAATGCACCAATAATGGGCCCTCCGATAGTACCAATACCCCCACTTATTGTCATGATTATGGGCATAAAGGAATTATGTATGCTGAATATCTCGGGGTTGATGAAATAATTATAAGGAGCGAACAATGCCCCTGCAAACCCTGCCATAAAGGTACTTATCATGAATGCTATCAGTTTATAGCGTGTGATATCCACACCCATCATGCCGGCCTCTGCCTGGTTTTCCCTTATGGCTGCAAAAGCAAATCCTATCTTTGACCTGATTACCAGATGGGATGCCAGTATTGTCCCAAGCATGGCAAAGAAGAAGAGGTAATAATATTGAGTTCGTGACACAATATCCGGTGAATATATTCCAAGGCTGCCACCGAACATATGCGGGTCCATGCTAAAAGATAGCCCTATGGCACCAAATAGACCATTTATAGCCTCAATAAATACAGATGACTCATTAACCACTGCAGCCATTATTATTGCAAATCCAAATGTAACAAGCCCCAGGAACCATTCTTTTAACCTGACACATATTACACCCAGAAACAAACCCACAAGGGATGCAGCCAGTGCCCCAACCAACACCCCAACTGCGGGTGTGACACCGTTTATGATAAGGATAGTGGAAGCAAAAGCTCCTATACCAAGAAAAGCCGCATGTCCCAGGGATGCCTGCCCGGAATATGCAAGCAGGTTCCAGCTTGTTGAAAACATGATGTAGAAGAACGTGAGTACTATAATCCTGTTGAAGAAATCATCGGTTATCACCAGGGGGAGTGTCAAACCGATTATTACCAGTAATAAGTACGCCGAGTATACGGAGACTGCATATTTACGAACGAGTCCTGTTACAGTCATCTCAGTGTTCCTCCCCAAAAAGGCCGGTCGGTCTTATTATCAGCACAATTATCAGGAGTACAAATGCCACTGCTTCCTTCCACGCTCCTCCGAAATAGAATATAGTGAAATTCTGCACCAGTCCAAGCATCAGTCCTGCGATGATAGCACCTGGGATGCTGCCAAGCCCGCCAATAATGATAACGGTAAATGCCATGATACCGGGTATGGTTCCCATATATGGGTTGAATGGAGATAAGATACCGGCAACAGTGCCAGCTGCCGCAGCCAGGGCAGCACCGATACCAAAACTTAACATATACATGTGATTGACATTCACACCCATTAACATAGCTGCCTCATGGTTCTGGCTTGTTGCTCTTAGCGCCCGTCCCACATCGGTCTTTGTAAGGAATAAATATAGGCAAATAAGTATCAATGCCGTAAAGGCAATAGCTATAAGCCGGTCATAGGTTATGTTCAACATTCCCAAATCCAGGGTCGCTGAACTGAATGGGCTGTTGATCTTCCTGATGTCATCGGTCCATAATTTCACGGCTGCATTTTGAAGAATATAAATTAACCCCAGACTTAAGAATATCTCGTTAAGTTTTCCAGTACCCAGTACCTTCCTGAAACCATAACGCTCTATTATAACCCCAAAAACACCCACGAGTATCATTGATATAAACAGAATTAAGTATGGATTAAGTCCTGTGTAATAATATACCCAGAAACTGGTAAATGCGCCCAGCATCATAATCTCGCCATGGGCAAAGTTCACCACTTTCATGACGCCGAATATCATGTTCAGGCCCACTGCCATTAGCACATAGATACATCCGGCGGTCAGACCCCAGATTAATATCTGTAATAATGTCGTGATTTCAGCCATATTGTTAAAAATATTCAAAAAAAAGAAAATGGGTGGATTATTCATCCACCGATTTCATATTTGTCAGGCAATACGAAGTCCTGGCTCTTTAGATCATCGGGCAGGATGATGACAGGTGTTAACTCTTCTGTTTCCGCATTCCAGAACATCTGCTCAATGAATATCTTTGGCGATATCTCATTGTACTCATCAAAAGCAATGTTCCCGCCTTCCATCAAAATGAGCATCTCTGACTCATTGGTCTGTTTGATAGCATCTCTGACATCGGTCCTGTCCAGAGTGCCTGCTCGCTCAATTGCAGACTTTACTAGATATATACCGTCATAGGTATCAGCGCCCATCATACCGGGCATTACACCCCATTTAGCAACATATGCTTCTTTATACGGTCCCATCAGTTCAGTGTAATCGTCAGCATAGGGTGCAAACTTGCTCTCAAGCAACTGTCCGTCGCCCCATTCGCCCAGGAGTTCATAGAACGCCGGATCTTCGTTACATTCCACTGCCATGTAAACCGTATTAAGACCTACATCCCTCTGACCCTGGATATAGATACTGGCTGTGTCTTTGACAAAACCAACAGTGTACACAGCATCAGGTTTGGCATCTGCTATCTTGGTGAGATATGCATGGAAGTCGGTTTCAGCTCCAGGATACTTTTCCTGTGCCACTAACTCAATTGGCAGGTTATTGTCCTCAATATATGCCACGCTGGATTCAATAACGCCTTTTCCATAAGCATCGTCCCGGTATATCAGGGCAAGTTTCAGGTCCCTGTCTGCAGCAACCAATGGTTTGAGTTCATCTACAAAGAATTGCAGGATAGGTTGCGAATAATCATCAGTGGTTGAGCAATAGTGGAAGAAATAACTGGTATCGACCTCAGTTCTTCTTGTCACCTGTGCACTGGACGCACCGGTAATGACGTATGGCACCTTACCTGCGGCCGGTACCTGGTTAGCCAGTGTGACACCGCTGGAGAAGCCGCCCACCAGCACTACAACATTTTCACTGGTGATCAATCGCTCCACTGCAGTCACACCTTCGGTCGGTGAGGTCTGGGTATCTCCTTCCACCAGTTCCAGTGGGATTTTTACACCATACTCTGCTACAAGCACTCCACCATCCGCATTTATCTCTTCAACTGCAAGTATAGCAGCCTGTTTCATATCGTTGCCCACATCAGAAGCTCCACCTGATAACGGTGCCACCAAACCTATCTTGATAGACTCCGGTACCGTGGCCTCATCAGAGGGGCCAGTACAACCTGCAGCAATAATGGCTGCAAGTATCATTGTAATAATTAATATTTTCCCATTAACAACTTTCATTATTAGCATTCCTCCTATCAGATAAATAGAATATAATGAATATTAGCCATGTTAGTTGTTAACAATTCACTATATAAATCTTTCGAGTTTTAAAAAACCAGAATTATTTCAAGGGTTGGATATAATTACCGGGGCGCCATGTCTTGAAAAAATGAAATTGTATGGAACCATACATTTATGTCTCAATCTATGCAGTCGATTTATATTCAAAGGTAGCAATGCCTGATACATCCAACCCTTTATATCTCATCAAATAGATACGGTTTAATCGTAAATATTCAAGGGAGGAAGCATTATGGAAACTGGTATGCCGGTAAAAGAGATTATGACAAGTGATCCTATTTCTGTAGATATGAATACCAAAATATCAGACGCTGCAAAAACGATGGTTGAACTGGATGTTGGCAGTATTATAGTAACAGAAGGGAATAATCCAGTAGGGATATTAACCGAACACGATATGGTCAAGAAAATCATCTCAAAAAATAATGTTCCTGATTCAATTACCCTGAAAAATGTAATGACAACCCCACTCATCACTATTGACGCTGATGAAGATATCCAAAAAGCCAAAGACCTGATGCTCAAAATGCACATCAGGAGGATACCTATTGTCAAAAACAAAAAACTTGTGGGGTTGGTGACAGACACAGATCTGGTCTCTGTATCTATCGAGATGGGAAATATTTTGTCTGAACTTATTAACATGCACAGGGAAAGAAACATTGGATCCGAAGGTGAAATACCTGAAATGATTAGCAGGGGGGTCTGTGAAAACTGCGGCAGATATTCCGATAACCTTGACTATTTTAATGGGGCCCTTATGTGCGAATCTTGCAGGGAAACCGAATAATCCATAGTAAAGGGGGTTGTTTTTATGGGCTTACAGAAAGTTATGGACGTAATGGACAATCATCCAGTCTCAATAAATATCAATGACTATGTGACTCATGCCCGCCAGTTGATGCGTGATTATCACATGACATTGCCTGTGGTGGATGACAATAAAACAGTGCAGGGAATAATATCTGAACAGGACATACTCAATATTACCTCTACAAAGTCAAATGTCACTGTGAAAGGATATACCTCAGAAATCCCGGTCATAACCGGTGATATGGATATAAAGCAGGCTGCAGCCATCATGATACAATCAAGGAAAAGCTGTGCACCTGTGCATTTATCCACCAGAGATAGAACACTTTGCGGTGCCCTAAACATGGCTGATATATTCAAGAATCTGGGCCCGTCTGATGTACCTGACCGGCAGGTGAAGGAACTTATGACGCTAAAGGTCAATACTTGCTCAAGCGACGACCATTTAGCAAAGGTTTGGATCAACATGCTGGAGAAAGGATATTCTGGTTACCCTGTGTTAGACCATCATAATATGTTAGTGGGTATGATCACCAGGCATGATATTATCAAATCCGGAGGTGTAAGGATAGAAAGGGAAGATGAACACGGAAGCAGAATAGGAACTTCATCCAGAGTTTCGCATATCATGAGTACGCCAGCTTATACCATCACTCCAGAGGCATCATTAAAAGAAGCTATTGAAATGATGTTAAAACTGGATGTTAGGCGCCTGTGTGTCACAAATCGCGATAAACTGGTGGGTATAATTAACAGATATGATGTCGTAAAGGCATGTATTAATGAAATAAAATGAACTTGAACAGAACTATGTTGAATTATATATTTCAGGGATATATTTTAGTGGAATTGATTATCCTAAATATTTTTCGAATGGTAAATTCAGCATATGTTTTAAATATGAAGTAATAATTATTGAAAATGTTCTTTTAATGAAATTCAAAAATATGGATATTAACAATTCGGTGGAACTATGAGAAGACAAAACAGTAGTAAGCCTGATGTCAGGGGATTGGACAGCTCTGGTGTTATGGACCGAGGAGCAGTTAATTTCAAATCAAGGTTGGCGAACCACGAAGGTGATATCATGGCCATTGCCTCAAAAGACGTTATCACCCTCCCTCCCACTGCCAACATTATGACAACGGCTAAAACGATGGTAAATCATGGATTCAGACGTGTTCCAATAGCAGATGCAGGCACCAACCGGCTGGTGGGTATCGTCACAAGTCTGGATATTGTAGATTTTTTAGGTGGAGGTCTCAGACATAACCTGGTAAAGAACAGGCATAATGGCAACCTTGCTGCTGCCATCAATGAGAATGTGAAGGAGATCATGAAAGAAGATGTGGTCAGTTTGAACATTAATGACACCCTTTCCCAGGCTCTTGCCACTATGATAGAACAAAATATTGGCGGCTTTCCCGTGGTGGATGGTGACAATAAGGTGGTTGCAATTCTTTCAGAGAGGGACTTTGTCAAAACAATTGCCAATGTCACTACATCAAAGCAAGTTAAGGAATATATGAGTGAAAAGGTAGTCACTGCCGGACCTGACATGACTGTGGGTGAAGCCACCCGGACCATGATTAAAAAAGGATTCAGGAGGATACCTTTAGTTAGAGAAAATGTTCTTTTGGGTATTATAACCGCTTCAGATATTATGAGATACCTTGGTTCCGGTGATATTTTTCAAAAGCTCATAACAGAGAATATGGCAGATGCATTTAATGTACCGATAAAAAGTATGATAATGCGTGATATTGTGTGGACCAGTTCAAATGTTGATATTGGTAAAGTAGCCGGCATAATGCTGGATAAAAAAGTTGGGGCACTTCCTGTAATAGATGATGGTGAGTTATGCGGTATCATAACTGAACGGGATATTGTCAGGGCACTTATAGATTAATTGAATACCAGAGGAGGTATAAAAATGAAGGTTAAGGATATAATGAGCACATCGGTCTACATAATCGGAGCCGATGAACCGATATCGCGAGCAAGGAACCTGATGATGAAACATAGTATCAGCAGGCTCGTAGTTGTTAAAAAACAACCGCCTGAAGTATCAACGTTAAAATCTACTGAAATGATACCTATAGGCGTTGTGACCAAAACCGACCTGACCTATCGATTGGATCAGGCAGAACCAAAATGGCGCCGACGCCCTATTGACAATATTCCTGTTAATGTAGTAATGACACATGACCCGGTAACCATATATCCTGGTGTCACACCAAAGCAGGCAGCAGAGATTCTGATTGAGAACGATATCAGTGGAATGCCTGTGATAAAAAGTGAATCTGACCCAAGCATGGTAGGGATACTTACTAAACTGGACCTGATACGGTACTACTCTAACATTGAAGACCCTACCAGTGTTAAGGACATCATGGAGGATTATTTCCTTACCGTTCACAGACACCATACTATCAGTCATGTTATTCATGAGATGAAGAGTAATGAAGTTAAGAGGGTTATTGTAGTGGATGATTCCAAAAAACCTGTGGGTATCATTACCTATACGAACCTGGCCCTCGGCCGGATGTTGAATCCTGAAGGTGGATTGCCGTCCAAAGATGTCAAGATGGCACGTAAGAACAGGGCTGGCGGTGAAAAGATATTCAGGTCTGTAAAAGAAGTGTCCATGGTGGCTGAAGATATAATGTCTTACCCAATTTTTACCCTCAGTAAGAACAACACTGCTGTGGAAGCCGCCAGGATTATGGTTGATGAGCGGATTAACGGCATACCCATCGTAAATGATGAGATTATAGGAATCGTTAATGCAATGAATATTATTCAAGCAATCATTGAACGCTAAAGGTGATGAAGATGCAAGTAAAAGATATAATGACAGAACCAGTTACGATTGATAAATCGGACACGCTATCGCACGCACTTGACATAATGGAAAAACAAAAAACCAGAAGACTTCTTGTGATGCACAATAACCAGATACATGGTATAGTGACCATGCGCTCCATTACAAAAGAACTGGGAACAAGAAAAAAGGCAAACCTTCCCGCTTCGGCCATGCATGTAGCCACGGCGACCACTGATAAGTTCAATAAGGTGTTGCCTGATATGCCGGTAAACGATGGGGTGGTTCTTATGATTAAGAACGACGGGGTATTGCTGGTTATTGATAACGATAAAGTGCTGGGCTGGGTAACGCCACAGGAGGTTATTAAAAAGTATCCTTTTAATGACTCAATGGTGCGTGAAATTATGCGCCAGCCAATTACAATCGGACCTGAAGAACGGGTGATACATGCCAGGAGAATTATGCTTGATAACAATATCGGAAGACTGCCTGTACTTGAGAACGATGGGCTTATAGGAATCATAACCGAAAATGATATCGCCAATGGTCTGAGGGCATTCCGGGACCTTGTAGAAGGCAGCAAACAGGATAACAGGATAAAGAACCTGCTGGTTGAAGATATTATGAGCAGGGGAGTTATTTCTGCCAATTTAGATACGATGGTGCAGGAAGCGGTTAACCTGATGCTTGATAAAAATCTTGGTGGATTGCCTGTTTTGAATGAAAAGGAAGTAGTCACGGGATTGATCACACGTCGAAGCCTGCTTGAAGCCATTGCACAGAAACTGTAGATAAATACTTCGTATGAGTAAAAGTCAGGAAGTTCTGGATGAAGAATTTGTAAGACTCTCATCAATTGCTCTGGGGATACCGGAATCAAGATTATCCGGTATGCTTGAGAGAAGAATCCTGCAAAAAGTGTCCAGATTCTTTCCTGACCATTACCGTTTTGACAAAGGTATAGCCGGGTTTGAGACCGGAACGGCTCTTTTTAAGACAGATGAGGGTATCGAGACGGTAAGAGGATTCCCGAAGATACAGCGTGCTATGATGCTTGGGGTCGGTATTGCCACACATTTTGAAGGGGTACCGGAAGTGGCTGTTGAAGAAAAAATGAATGGTTACAATGTAAGGGTGGCAAGCATTAAAGGTACGGTGATTGCACTGACCAGAGGAGGACTGGTGTGCCCGTATACTACTGAAAGAGTGCTGGAAGATGGGGGGAGGGAACTTTTCATAGACCACCCTGACCTGGTACTATGTGGCGAAATGGTGGGGCCTGATAATCCATATGTGCCAAAGGACATATACCCCGAAGTTGATAGCATTTCGTTTTTTATTTTCGATATTAGACATAAGAATTCGGGTGAACCCCTGACAATAGATGAAAAACACGAACTGTGTAGCCACTATAATATCAAGACTGTTCCGTATTTCGGGAAATTCTCCCTTGATGAAGCTGCCCACAGTATTGCCGGTATTATCAGGGAACTGGGTAAGAACGGCAGGGAAGGGGTGGTGATAAAGGACCCTGGAATGAAAATCCCTGCCATCAAATATACCAGTTCCCAGAGTAACAATAGCGACCTCAAATATGCGTTTGGGTTCTACAATGATTATGGACAGGATTTTTTCTTTTCAAGGGTGGTACGGGAAGGCTTCCAGGCCGTTGAATGGGATGAAGATGAGGATACATTGCATGAAAGATGCTGCCGACTTGGTGAGAGTATCCTGAAACCTATGGTCAACACCATAAAAAAGCGGCAGCAGGGTGAGCGCATTACAGAAGAGGTACAAATACGGGTGCAAAGCCTTGATACTGCAAATAAGTTTGAGGAGCATTTAAGGCGGCTGGGTATAGATGCACAGTTCGATGAGCCGCAACTGGTGGACGGACATTACCTTATTGTCATCAGGAAGTTCAACCAGAGCACAAACGACCGTACAAGCGCTATACTTAACGGTCAGTTGTGGTAAGTATTCAACCGGGTATAGGTTTATGTAACCTGCAGGTCATGTATGGCAAAATAATGGTATCTTACAAGAAGAACCCGGATGTAGATTATGAAATAGTTTTTGTTGGACGCTCAAATGTGGGCAAGTCCACACTCATTCGCAGCCTTACCGGCAAGAATGTGGCTGTTGGGAGACGGCCGGGTGTTACCCTGAGACCATCCCACTTACAATTCGGGGACCTGGTGGTTACTGACATGCCTGGTTTCGGGTTCATGCGTGGCATTAAAGAACACAAACAGGATCTTGTTAAGACTGCATTTGTCAGGTATATTGAAAAGTACAGGGACCGGATTATCCTGACTGTGCTTGTATTAGACGGCAAGTCTTTTGCTGAGGTGGTGGACCGATGGGAAGGGAGAGGGGAGATTCCTATTGAGGTTGAAATGTTCCAGTTTCTCCATGAACTGAACCTGGATGTGATAGTGGCTGTCAATAAGATGGATAAGATCAAGGACATTGATGGTGTCATGAACGGTGTGGCCCAGAGGCTTGATATGCTACCACCCTGGCGCCAGTGGCTTAATGTGCTGACACCCATTAGCGCAAAGAAAAAGGATGTTAAGGCACTTACCGGATTGATACGAAGCAGAATTCATAACCTGGGCCGGGATGACCTGCTGGCCTGGATACGATAAGAGATTAATCTCTTTTTTATAACCGCAGAGGCGCAGAGAAAACAGAGGGTGTCCACAATGAATCTCCTCCCGGCAGAGCTGGGGGTATAACGATTAAAATAATGGTTTAGGTTAAGATACAGCATTTCCAAAAGATACTTACATATCCTATTGTACCATATAGCAATTTTATACATGTCAGATAAAGTGATTGATTTTAAAAAAACGCTGGGCAATGAGGAGGCCAATGCTTCATCTATATGGAATCAATTAAAAATATTGGAAAGGAAACTTTTTCAAGTTTATTCTCTTTACAGGATTTTCCAGTTAATACTTATTGCTCTGATTATCTCTGTCGTTTTGTATTTACTATACATAAACCTGTTTTAACATCTATTACGGCCTGTCAACCATCCGGATAGCACCTTCAGGACACACACGCCTGCACAATCCGCAGCCAAAACACGCTTCTTTATCGGCAATGACTATTCCCCCGCTTTCATATCTCACTCCAAAGGGACAGGCGGGTATGCACAGGTTGCAGCCGTTGCACTTATCTGTTAGTGTCATGGCGATCTCATGCCCTTTATGCAGTGCTGAGGTTACGCCCATGCGCAGCCCCTCTATGCCGTGGCAGACTTTGTTATCGCAGTTGCAGATGGTTGAGATGAATGGGGGTTTTACGGTCCATACGCTGTGGAAGCAGCCCTTGTCCTCGTACTGCTCTATTATCTCTTTTGCTTCTTCAGGCGAGATGTTGATGTGTTTCAATTCTGGTATGTCATCGGCCAGGTCGCCAAAGGCTCCCACACCAATACAGCATGCTTCGTTGTTTCCATTTATGTGGCGGCAAAAGCAGTCGAACAGGGCCACATGTCCTGAAATGTCCACAATCCGCTGTGCTTCCTCAAGGGTGATGACCTGACCTATATGGTACTTTTCTACTGTCCTGTTGGCAACTGGTCGCACTGCATATTTTAACACCGGGGTCTTGAGCAATAGCGGCATTCCCTTTAGCAGCATTTCATATTTGGACATGAACAGTGACCTGGGTGTTTTTTCACCGGATGTGTCGAGATAGATGGCACGGGCAAGTTCAAGCCGCTGTTTATCATCCAGGTGCTTTTTATCAAAGTTATCCACATGGTGGAACCACTTGTTGCCTTTCCCGTGCTG
>JAUWTY010000153.1 GCA_030614485.1 Methanosarcinales archaeon
ATCAATGTTTATGATGTGCGCACGGGTGTGGATAGCCTGAAGGGTGAGGGTATCACCAGGGCTATGCTGCATCCGGGTGCGGGTGTGGGCGGGCACTGCCTGACCAAGGATACTTACCATCTGGAGAGGGGCGTGAAGATATCAGAAGGAAGGCTGGATTATCCACAGGGGCTTGATTCTATTTTTGTGCTGGCTCGAAAGGTGAATGATTTCATGCCAGTACATATGTATAATTTGACTGTGGACGCACTTAAGAGGGCAGGCAAGAACCCTGGTGGTGCTAAGGTGGCCATACTGGGGTGGGCATTTATCAATAACTCGGATGATGCCAGGAATCCGCCGTCTGAGCCATACAGGGACCTGTTGCTGAATGCGGGATGTGAGGTAAGTGTGCATGACCCTCATGTGGTGGAGTATCCGGGCGTGGATATTGTACATGAGTTGTCTGATGTAGTGAAAGGGGCTGATGTGGTTGCTATACTGACAGGCCATGATGATTATTTCAGACTGGATGCAGGCATGTTGAAAGGGTCAATGGGGCAGGAGCATCCGGTGATAGTGGACGGGCGCAATGTTGTGGGGCCTGATGAATTCATTAGTGAAGGATTTGTGTATAAGGGTATCGGGCGTGGGGATAAGAATGAGCATCAGATGAAATGAAGATTGTGATGTTTTTTACGCTTGATTAGAGATAACAAGGTTGGTTGGCACCCGGCAGCCCGAACGGGCTGCGAGTGCAGGGTAAGTAATTATAATAACATAGTTTATATATATCGAAGCCTGGCATTGTGTATTTACCTGATCAGGCTACCAAATGATTCAGCTGTCTTATATCCAAATTCTGTAAGGTAATATGTCTGGAAACTGCCTTCGCGTTTGGATTCAACCAGCCCCGCATCCTTTAACAGCTTGAGGTGATAGGACAGTGCAGGATACTTGTAGTCGGTAATTTCTACAAGCACGCACACACACAGATCGCATACTTCCAGTGCTTTGAGAATTCTGAGCCTTACAGGGTCGGCAAGCACTTTGAACAAGGATGCAGCCGTACTGACATCCTCATGCATTACTTTTTTTACATTAATATCCATATCTGGTGAAAGTTCGTAGGGGATAATACACTCCTTTTTTTCAGGACCATTGGTCATAATAGTTCCAGCCATTTACTACATCATCTCTTGCATATGGATTTAGTTCAAACGGTAAATAATCTTTGCAGTCTAAGGATAGGTTTCATCACTTTCCAGTAATTTCTTTAGTTGCCGGGAAAGATTACTTATTTCCATAAATAATGGGTCCAGAGTTGATTTTTCATTGGCAAGAACCAGAAGTACTGCTTTTGGACCTGCACCTACAATTATAATTTTGTTACGTTCACATTCAATTACCACGTTGTCTGCACAATTATTCTTGACCTGTTCAGTTAATATATCGGCCGCATTATGCAATACAGAGATCATAGCAGCCAGTTTATCAGGATTGGTTTTTGGTGGGACTGATGAAGCCATATTAATACCGTTGCGGCTTGTAACAGCTACTGCTTCTATGCATTTCATTGTCTTAAAGCCGGTAAGAAGTTCCATCAATTCGGTTAAAGTACCACTTGTCATAACTGTAACCCAACATTGTACATTTATTTATATCAATGATAAATCCAAGTAACTGCGAGTGTTTGCGAGCAGTGAATTATCACTAGGATTTTGTCAATTCAGACCGTTTAATCATTAACATAACAAATACGTCTATCAACATTATTATAAGTTTTCCATATTACATATCATTGATGCAGTTAATATAGGTGAATGGACACATTCCATGAGGGGATGAATTACATTGGCAAAAGATTCAATAGGCATAATTTATGGAAAAACAGGTACGCACGATTTCAGGTTCGCTGTACCCAATAGCAGCGAGTTAAAACGTACGGATTACGTAAAAGTTTGGCATGAGAACGAAGGTTGGACACTTGCCCAGGTCATATCAATGACCCGCAGCAGTGACGATTTCAAACTGGATGAGGCCGTTGATGCTGCAGGTGGCGCAAAGATGGACAGCCCCAACAGCAATCTGGTCGCTGAAGCCGCAGTAATAGGCAGCAGGGGCGATGATGGATTGCTGAGGTCGCCTCGAACTCCTTTTATTCCAGGGGACAAAGTATTCGCTGCAGACCATCAACTGATACGTTCAACCCTGGGCCTGTCCCACGGCGATGTATATATGGGACTGCTTGAAGGGCATGAAATTAAAGTAAGCCTTGATATGAACAGTCTCATCCAGAAGCATTGTAGTATCCTTGCCAAGACGGGCAGCGGGAAATCATACACTGCAGCTGTTATACTTGAAGAGATACTGGAACAGGATGTACCACTTCTTATCATTGACCCTCATGGAGAATATAGTTCGCTTAAAGAACCGGGTTCAGGAAACCAGGGAGACTTGTATAAGAAATTCGATATATCACCCAGGGGATATGGCTCAAAGATAACGGTGTATACACCAGTCAATAAAGTGTTAAATCCTGATGCTGACGACGTTTTTCGGCTGGATGGCATGAACATGTCTCCCCAGGACCTGATACAGATACTCCCTGATGAAAAATCCAGTAATATGCAGGGCATCCTGTTTGAAGCTATTACCAAGATACGTGCTGAGATGGAGCACTACAGTCTTGACGATATCATATTCGAAGTGGGGAATAGCAAGAGTAAACTGAAATGGAACGTAATCGCATCCCTGGAATCTATACGAGACGTAGATATTCTCTCTGATAAACCTACTACACTGGACGAACTGTTCAGCAGGGGCAGAGCTGCCATTATTGACATGAAGGGCGTGGCACCCCAGTTGCAGTCCATGCTTGTTGCAAAATTGTGTGGTGACCTGTTCGAGGCCAGGAAGATGGGGAATGTGCCACCGGGTATGCTGGTAGTGGAAGAAGCACACAACTTCTGTCCTGAGCGTGGGTTTGATAAGACCCAGAGTACTGAGATATTGCGTACAATTGCTTCAGAGGGGCGTAAGTTCGGGCTGGGTATGATGGTTATCAGCCAGCGCCCGGCCCGGGTGGACAAGAATGTGCTGAGCCAGTGCAATACCCAGATAATCATGAAGATGACCAATCCCAATGACTTAAAGGCTATCAGTAAGGGGCTGGAGGGTGTGAGCAGCGAGGTGGAGGAGGAATTAAAGAGGCTCCCGCCCGGTGTTGCCATGCTGGTTTCCAATGATATCGAGCAGCCGGTACTGGTGGATATTAGGGTGCGCAAAAGCAAACACGGCGGAGA
>JAUWTY010000055.1 GCA_030614485.1 Methanosarcinales archaeon
AGGCATACCCTGGGCGCAGTGGGCATGGCGCGCTCCCAGAGCCCTGACAGTGCCACAAGCCAGTTCTACATCACACTTGCACCCCAACCCAGCCTGGACGACAGTTATGCGGTCTTTGGCCAGGTGATAGAAGGCCAGGACGTGGTATCCAGGATAATCCAGGGTGATACTATGCTCAGTATCACGATTGATGAACAATAACCTCCATTAGAAAGTGTTTTATCCCATCTTAATAAATGTGGGATTGAACACTTTATTGATTTCACAGGTAATTTCAATGAGTCAACAGAATAAAGATGAACTTATAAAAAAAATCCTTGAATTAAAGGAAGCACGTAATGCAGTCATCCTGGCCCACAATTACCAGCGTGGGGATGTCCAGGATATTGCTGATTTCGTAGGAGATAGCCTGGGGTTGAGCCAGCAGGCTGCCAAACTTGACGCTGATGTCATTGTGTTTTGCGGTGTGGATTTCATGGCAGAAAGTGCTGCAATACTGAGCCCTGGCAAGATCGTGCTGATGCCTGAAAAATTAGCAGAGTGTCCCATGGCGGCCATGATAACACCAGAAGACCTGGTCAAGACCAAGCAAGAATATCCTGATGCTGCGGTGGTGGCATATGTGAACACCAGTGCAGCCGTAAAAGCGGAATCAGATATCTGCTGTACCTCATCAAATTCTGTGCAGGTAGTGAACAGCCTGGACGAGGATGTGGTGATATTCGTGCCAGATAAGAACCTGGGTATGTACACCCAACGCTATACAGATAAGATGATCATACCCTGGGATGGGTACTGTCCTACCCATCACCAGATACTACCCGGCGACATCCTGCTCATGAGAGAGGACCATCCTGAAGCTGAAGTTGTGGTGCATCCTGAATGTCAACCAGAGGTCATTGATGTTTCAGATACAGTGCTGAGTACCGGCGGCATGCTCACCCATGTGAAGAAGTCGCCAAATATGGAATTCATAATCGGGACCGAAGTTGGTATGCTGCACCGGCTCAGGAAGGATAACCCGGATAAGATATTTTATCCGGCATCAAAGTACGCAGTTTGCCCCAACATGAAAATGAACGACCTGAAGAGCATCTTTGTGGCACTTGAGGAGAACAAGCATGTCATCACTGTACCGGAAGCCATGCGGGAACGGGCTAAACAGGCATTGGACCGCATGCTTGAAGCCGGACGGGGCGATTGATGCCAAATATTTCAAAATATGTCAGCGCAGTCTTTGAACTGCTAAGGTGGGGTAATTGTGCCATGGCAGGGTTTGCCGCCCTGGTGGGTACATTGATAGCATTTTTGGCAGTACCTGATTCTCTTGAGGTTGTGCTGGTGTATGAACCGGCACTGGTGTTTGGTGCTGTGTTCCTGATAACAGGGGCTGGCAATGCTGTAAACGATTATTATGATTCAGAAATTGACCGCATAAACCGGCCCGACCGACCCATACCTTCGGGCAGGGTAGGACGCTCATCTGCTCTGTACATGTCATTGTTGTTATTTGTGCTGGGAATTGCACTGTCCTACTGGCTGGGGCTGGTATGCCTTGGTCTGGCCGTATTCAATTCGGTGATGCTGTTCTTGTATGCCCGAAATTTTAAACGCATGGCACTGATGGGCAACTTGGTTGTCGGATACCTGACTGGCTCAACTTTCTTATTCGGGGGCGCACTGGCAGTTTTTGAGGGCACTGGTATCCAGTCTACTGCAATACTTTTCATTCTGGCAGCTCTGGCCAATCTGGCAAGGGAAGTAGTAAAGGATATCCAGGATATGGAAGGTGACCTTAAGGGTGGGGCACAAACCCTGCCGATAAAAATAGGTGCCAATGGTGCGGCAAGAGTTGCTGCTGTAGCTGGGATATCGGGTGTGGTGCTAAGCCCGCTTCCTTTTCTATTTAATGTGAACAATGCTTTTGGTACATCATACCTTGCAGTGATATTTATTGCAGATATGTTGTTTTTAGTAGCTGTAAATGAGGTGTTATTCAGAAACAATGCAACAAAAGCCTCAAAATTATTGAAGATGGCAATGTTCGTGGCTCTGGTTGCCTTTGTAGTGGGGGCAGTGCTGTAGTGGGTGCGGTGTTGTAGTGCTTTTTTTTGATTTTATACATGAAATGCATTAATATTTAAGTAATTAAAAGCTTACGTGGTCAATTTCTTATATTGGGGTATATTTTACCCTGTATTATAATCATAATGTTTAAATAGGCTTAATAATATGGTAGGAAATTGATTAACAGCCTGATTTAAATTATATCAAAGGAAGTACAGTAATATGAAAGACAGAATTGTTCCAACAGCACCGGTAGAACGTCTCATCAGGGCAGCTGGCGCACATAGGGTAAGTGCTACTGCCAGTGAAGCTCTTGCAAAGCATCTTGAAGAATATGGCATAAAAGTAGCCAACAGGGCTAACAGTCTTGCCTTACACGCAAAAAGAACCACAGTTAAGGGAGAAGATATCGAAGAAGCTCTTAGACAGATGAATCTGTGAAACCTTTATACACCTGTATAAATCTACAGGCATTTTTTTTAAATATTTGAAAATCAAAGACTTGTCTGTTTTATACTGGTGACTACCGTTTCCATTTTTTTCAGTACATTGTTCACATCTGCGTTGGGTTCCACCAAAACCATGATCTAGGTGTCAGCGTTAAGTTTTCGCAACGCTATTATGCCATTGTCAGTGTAGGTTAGATTATACTTGAAACCTGGTACAGACTATGAAATTAAAAGATATGAACGAACGGGACATTATTTCCACCATTACCGGGATTTTTGGGGCGGAATCAATTGATAATGTCTTGTTCTCTACTATGGTGGGACCCGGTGAGGATGACTGTGCAGTAATACAATTGGGTGAAGGTAGATACCTGGTATCTTCCACTGATATGCTTCATGAAAGTACAGATTTCCCCAAAGAGATGACCCCATGGCAGATGGGCTGGATGAGTGTGGCCGTGAACCTTAGTGATATTGCGGCTATGGGGGCTAAACCTATTGGTATCATGATGGCAATGGGACTGCCCCCCAATACTAAACTGGATTTTATTAAGGAACTTGCCGGAGGTATGGATGCCTGCGCCCGCCAGCATGGTACAAGCATTATCGGCGGCGACGTGGACCAGCATGATGAATTGACTATCGTTGGCTCTGCACTGGGTTTGGCTGATGCCGGATATCTGGTGCAAAGGAAGGGGGCACAGGTGGGTGATGTGGTGTGTGTGACTGGTGAACTTGGTGCTGCCGGTGCGGCATTGGATTCGCTCCAGAATAAAACGGAAGCATATCCCTATGTGATGAAGAAACTCTACATGCCTGTACCCAGGATACGGGAAGGGATGGCTCTGGCCCGGACCGGCTGCCTGACCTCAATGATGGATATTAGTGATGGGCTGGCACTGTCGCTTCATGATATTGGCGCCGCAAGCGGTGTGGGGTTTTGCATCAATGCTGCCAGTATTCCGGTACACAGGACCGTGCGGAATATGGCTGGTAGTGAAGCACAACTTGTGGAGTGGAGTGTGTATTCTGGTGGTGATTTTGAACTGCTATTTACTATCCGGGCCGGATGTGTGGAAAAGGCCAGGAAGGTTGCTAAATTCACGGTGATAGGTGAAGTTACTGCAGACGGAATTACTATTTTGCAGGATGACAGTACTGCTGTGGTGGAGGCCAGGGGATATCAGCAGTTCGGGGATAAAGTATAATTACCTGCAATCACAGGTTGATACCATGGTTAAATGTCCCACCTGCGGAGGAACAACCTGTGTTGAGCTGGCCGATGATGTGCTGGATTCCATATACCAGATTTATAATGCCTGCCCGGAGTGCCGGCCTGAACCGGGCTGGGACAAACATACTGCCCTTGCAGACCAGCCCGGCCTGCCTGCAATAGATGATATCGATGCTGGTACATTGCGGTGCGCCTCATGCGGCCGCAGACCTCTGGATGCAGTGATGGCACATGCCCTGTCCATTATGCAGGAGCAAGGGGACCGTAATGATGATGCGGGACTATCACAGGTAGGTACACCGCTTATTGCCAGGGGGTTTCCTATTATGTACCCGCCCAGGTTGGGGCCAGATAGTATTGTCCTTATTACCAATAATGTGGGGCAGGCGGCGGCTGGGGATATTGTGGACAGGGTGCCCGAGGTCAAGGGCGTGGTGTTGCGAAAGGGCGGGCAGGCTGAAAGCGTCGGGATACTTGACTCTGACTCCAGCCCCCACGAATATACGCTGCTTGCAGGCTGTGACATGAGATGTGATGTGGCCCAGACCGCTTTTGGTGAACTGGTGATATATAAGAACCAGAGCAAGATACATATCGAGTTCGATAACCGCCACAAAATGGATATACTCGAGAAACTGGACATGCAGGGTCTGCTGGCTGGCAAGGTGGTAGTTGACGGTATGTGCGGTCCCGGTACCCTTGGGCTTATGTCTATGCTGGCAGGTGTACGCAAGGTAGTGTTCAATGATGCCTGGCGCCCTGCTATTGAGAACCTGCTGTTGAACATTGAAGTTAATAAAGAGCTGCTGGGTGTGGATGTGGAACTGGAAGTTATCATGCCTTTGGAAGACCTGGCCTTAGTGGGGGATGAACCAGTACTGGTGGCCAGGGTAATGAGAGGAAAAGAACAGGCGACGGTGGCGGCGGAAGTGTATTTCGGAGATCTGCGAAAACTTAGTGGGATCGTGGAAAAATGGGACGTATGCCTGATAGATGCTTTTCCTGCAATGGAGCCTTCGGAGTTTGTCAATATCTGGACCGGGAAGCATCCCGGCGGTAATGTGATAGTGGTCTGAGAAAAAAAGGGTTAAGTGTTAAGGGTTAGTGAAAGAGTAAATGAGTGAGGATAGTAAGCCCCCTTCTGTTTTAGCGGCACTTCCCTTGGGATGTGGTCCGCCATATAACGGCATTCGGCTAAGCGCCAACTCCGGACCGGCCCCGGACAGGCCGTATGGTCCCTGTTTGGCTTGCACCCACGAGGATTCACGCGTTCCATCCGCTTTTCCGCGCGACCTCAACCTTGCGGTATCATTGCATTAACGCGGTGCGGTATCGTTTCTGTGCCATCATGCGGCCCGGCATTACGCCAGACTGTGAGCCGCCGGTTTTGCACGGCAGCTGCCAGGACTCTCATCCTACGCCCACTACAGGCGTTCGTGTGTCCGGGTGGTGGGGGGACTTTCCTCAGGTCAATTGACCCGGAGGCCGTCCTTCCTCTCTCAGGGAGTAATAGGTGGATGTGGGGTATAAGGTTTGTCGTTGTTTTGTTGTTGCTTGTGGATTCGCCACATGCAGGGATGAAATAATTGGGATTATTCCATTTGCTATGTACTTACTATAGAAGGTGAAAAAAAGTGGCAGTGGGCAATAAATTTACCCACTCAAAACTAATGTGAGTTGAAAAAATTTACTTTTTCGTGCATTAGTTATAGCATAACCCAAAAATTAACGATTCCTGTGCCTGTTAGGTTGCTGACCCTTTCTTGAGATGGCTTTATTCATGTTTCTATGTGGTTTTCGCACCACGACCTTCTCAAAGCTAGGTACTTTCACTTTCTTTATATCTATATCATTTCCTCTCAATATACTTGAAAAATTGCCCAGGTCACTTCTGGAAATGATGCTTATTGCCTTCCCATGGGCTCCTGCTCTTGCAGTTCTGCCGATCCTGTGGATATACTGGTTGCTCTCCCTGGGTACATCATAATTATAAACATGGGAAATACCCTCGATATCGAGCCCTCTTGCAGCTACATCTGTGCATACAAGGACACATGATTTCCCTGTACTGAATCGCTTCATGATATTATTCCGTTTACCCTGGGTCAATCCGCCATGAATAGCCTGTGCATCAATATTTGAAGCTCTCAGGTTCTTTGCAACTTTGTCAGTATTTCTTTTAGTATTGCAGAAAACCATTACCAGATCTGATTTTTCATGGTGCAACAGATGTACCAGTAAAGATAATTTCATATCATCTTTAACCTGGTAATATGTCTGATCCAGATTACCCGCGTCAACATAAGGATCAACAGAGACCTGAAGCGGTTTTTTCATGCTGTTCCTGGAGAGTTTGACAATATCTCTTGAGATCGTTGCCGAGAATAAAAGAGTTTGCCTGTCCTGGGGACACTGTTTGATGATTTTTTCCACATCCTGTTTGAATCCCATATCAAACATACGGTCTGCTTCATCAAGTACAAGGGTTTCTACTTTACCCAATTTTATTGTTTTTCTTGCGAGATGGTCAAGCATCCTGCCTGGTGTTCCTACAACAACATCTGCAGTCTTCAATGCCTTGATCTGCGGGTTGATACCCATACCCCCATAGACTGCAACGACCTCTAAAGGTCTGTGTTTTGAAAATTGCCTGAAACTGTTTGCGACCTGCTCTGCCAGTTCCCTGGTGGGAGTCATGATTAAAGCCTGGATACCATTTCCTTTGATAGAATTTTGCAATATACCTGATGCAAACGCAAGCGTTTTTCCGGAACCTGTAGATGACCCGGCTATAACATCGTTTCCTGCAAGAATTAAAGGAATGGCTTTTTCCTGTATTTCAGTGGGACTTTCAAATCTCTGTTCAATTATTGATTTTAAAATAGGCTTCGTTATACCTAATTTTTTGAAACTTTCCATATTAAAACTTTCCATAATTTTTCAAAAAAAAGCTGCTTAATGGCTTTTTCCTGGTAACTTCGCTGAGTTATATATTAAAACAATTAAGAGCCATTAGCACAACTTACGATAGTTAAGATTAATTTACGCTTAAAAGTTATTGAGCGGTCTTAATGCTGGATGCAGCCTTATACTTTTGCTTGATTCTTATATCGAGATTATCAGTGATGTGCCCGTGTGGTACGGAGGAGATTACAAAATCGATTTGAAGGGGTCAGATTTTCCCACCTGTTGCGCATACCAGTTGAAACTCAGGGCATGGAAGAGAACTTTTAGGGGTTGTGGTAATCCCTATAATTTCCGCTGGAATATTACAGAGTATAGTTTCACTGTGATACGGGAAGATCTCATTGGAAATCCTCTGTTTAAGGAATGTTGGGGGATGTGTCCTGATAAAAAGGTAACGGTAGGGAAAACGGTAACTGATGTAATTCAATAAGGGGAAACCCTTATTGATTTTATTTTTTTTCTCAATGCTGCTTGTTAAGATCGTCAACGACCCCGGATTTCGCTATGCTCAAATCCGGGGCATCTCAAGTTGATGCTCGTTATTTTTGTATATTATCGTAATATC
>JAUWTY010000137.1 GCA_030614485.1 Methanosarcinales archaeon
AACTACCAGACCCTGTGGGTCATTGTCGGTGTTGACGGGGTAAAAGGGTATGTATGGGACGATGGTGTTAAACAGATTGAGATTATTGCAGTCGCTTAATGAGGGACAAATACTGACTAAATGCTGGTTATAGTCAAGAACATAATATTTGATAGATAACTTCAACAGAAGTTGTCGATAGATGACTTCAATAGAAATCATCGATACTAATTTCTTAACACTTTGTTTTTCAGACAATTATAATTTAACCACAGAGTACACCGAGAGCACAGAGGGACACAGAGCTTGTATCAATTTTACTCCTCTGTGTACTCTGTGCCCTCTGTGGTTTATTGCTCATCACTCGTTGGAATGTGCATTAAATTAGTCAACATTGTTTGATTTGTCACGTTAAATACTGGTCAAATTTCGTACAATTGAATCCATGGCATCAGCAAGTCCTTTTTTATTATCAAAATCCATTACGACCCCCTGTAGATAGCCTTCATCCCTACCCTTCAACTCCCTGACCATTTCGACCATGTTGGGTACTGCCCTGACAACGTTGTCTACAATAGAGATAGTGGCCTGTTGTGCTGTTCTGGACAAGGGGTTCAGGTCCACAGCAATAACCTGTTTTCCCACTCCCACCAAAGCCTCGCACCTGTCACCATCTTCCAGTGGCACGAACACCACATCTGCTGAATAGATTCCGCTGCGGCAAACTTTGCTCCTTTTGGATGTCAGGCCGGGAATGGCGGCATCAGGCTGGGCCCCCAGCACCTGTCCTGCTCCGTGAGCCTGCAGGTGCTTGATAATCTTCAATACCCTCTCCTCGGTCCTGTAGAACAGGTTCACTTCCAGGGGCGCGCCTGTTATTTCTGAAAGCTGCACCAGTTCGGCAGGCACCAGGGCTGCCGCATTGCCATTCACTGAAATAATCCGCCTCTTAGCCAGAAGTATCATGGCCGAGGCAGCATATTCGGCAGTCCGGGCAGAAGGTAGTGTTTCTTCACCGATAAGATAATCAAAAGCTTCGCCCCTGCCCTGTGCTATCAGCCCTTCCTGGCTGGTAATGCCTTTTTCCACACCACTGACTATACGATGCCTTGTCATCAGAGATAAGTATCTAGGATGGTCTGGCAGAATATCGGTCATCAAAGCTATAGAAGGTGACCCGCAGATTAAAACCTGTGGTTTTTACACAGGTTACCTGTTTGTCTTTGAACTTATTCGATATTGTTGGTCTTAAGAGGTCTGACCATCAATTTTTTTATAAGTTCTCTTCTTCCAATCTCATCTAATGTATTATATATAGTCCAAAATACGTCCATTTTTGCATCCCCTGCTAAATGTTTTTTTAAATATACGGTTTGTTATATTTACAATACGGTTATAGCATATAAAGTTATCCATTCATGTCGCCATGGCCATACGCATTTTGCACCATACGGTCGTAAGTCAGGTCAATTATTGTCTCAAGATTCGAAATATCTTCCAGATTATACTTCACAAGAGTGTCCAATGCGCCCTGGTCGCCCCGCTTGTACTTGTACCACAATCTTACAGCATCAAATCCTGTAAGACCTGTTGTCTCGGTGCTCCTTGCAAGGCCCAGCATGAACTCGATATGCTTAAGGCCCCCTGACAAACCTATCCTGCGCAAGGGATACATAAGGTCAATGTGCAATTGGTCGAAGCATATTTCTGGGAAATGCCGGGAGATAAATGGCAGGTCGAACCGCGCGCCATTGAAAGTAATAATGGTCTTGCAGCCTTCCAGTACCTGTGGAAACTCATCAAGGTCAATTCCGTTTATGAACACCCGGCTCTCGCCGCCACCGTACACCCCGATCATTGTTATTTCATCCCGGTTCTGGGACAGTCCGGTAGTTTCAATATCCAGGAATAATGTATCTGTTTTGAAATGCTGGTATGCCCGCCAGTGTTCGTTTGATGGCAGGGTACTGGCAAAATAGGTATGGTCAGATGCTTCAAGCCGCTGCCTGGATCGTTCAATACCTTCAAGCAGTTGTTCTATCTTTGATTGCGACATGTCGATTTTATGGTGGTTTTCGCAAAATTCATCCCATGACCGTATCCCAGTTGCCCATATCTTCTGTTCGGTGGAAGCGCCGATGCGGGGAATGTGAATATAACTGTTGGTTAGCATAACCGAATATTGTGCTTCACGGTATAAATATCCCAACATTAATTATCCTTGAGAATAGTAGAAGTTATCATGATACGCGCAGGGATTATCGGTGCATCTGGTTACACTGGCGGCGAACTTATGCGCCTGCTGGGTAGTCACCCTCAGGCAGAAGTGGTATGTGCCACATCGCGCCGCCTTGACGGCAAACAGGTGAGCCAGACCCACCCCCATTTGAAGAGTTTTACAGACCTGAAGTTCCAGAACCTTGATGCTGGTGAAGTGGCAGGTCAGTGTGAGGTAGTGTTCACAGCAGTACCCCACGGCACCGCCATGGATGTGGTGCCACAGTTGCTGGAAGCGGGTATAAAAGTAATAGACCTCAGTGCAGATTACCGGCTGCCACCCAATGTTTTCGAGCAAGTGTACGGACTCAAGCACAATGCACCTCGCGATGCTGTCTTCGGGCTAGTTGAACTACATCCCGAGGTGTGCGATGCCTCATTTGTAGCAAATCCCGGCTGCTACCCGACCGGAGCCATTCTGGCTGCCGCACCATTGTCCGCAGCAGGACTGATAGAGCGGGCAGTGTTTGATTCCAAAAGCGGCATATCAGGAGCCGGCGCCGGGCCAAGCCAGGTATCCCATTACCCGAACATGGCCGATAACATACAGGCATACAAACTCACCACCCACCGCCATGGTGCCGAGATGCGGCAGGAACTGGAACGATTTGATAGTAATATAAAGGTCAATTTCACACCCCATGTCATCCCTTCGGTCAGGGGCATCCTGACCACTGCACACCTGTTCCTGAAAGCAGGGACAGACCACTCACAGGTGGCTGGCATCTACCAGCAGTTCTATGAAGGCAAACCCTTTGTCAGGCTCCTGGACGGTATTCCCATGCTGGGCCCGGTCCGTGGCTCTAATTTCTGCGACATCGGGTTCGAGATGGACGCTGATGGACAGCGGCTGGTCGTGGTATCTGCCATAGACAACCTGGTAAAGGGGGCATCGGGACAGGCGGTCCAGAACATGAACCTGATGTTCGGGCTTGATGAGACCATAGGATTGTGGAATCCGGCAATTTTTCCGTAGGAAGTAATTATCATGCAGATAAAAGAAATAATGACAAGAAATGTAATAACATGCAGCCCTGATGAACCGGTCAAACATGCTGCGCTGCTGCTCAGGGAACATAAGATAAGCGGCATCCCTGTGGTGGAAGATGATAAGGTGGTGGGCATGGTCACCGGAAGTGATATTCTTAAGTTACTTCAAGTACCTGAAAAGTCCAGCCAGTTGTGGCTGCCCAGTCCCTTTGAGGTTATTGAGGTGCCCCTGCGGGAACTTATCAGCTGGGAGGAAGCAAAACATTCCCTTGATGATGTGGGTGCCAAACGCCTGGCTGATGTGATGAGCAGCCCGGTTGTGACTGCGGACGTTTCAGATAGCCTTGAGACTGTAGCGTCAAGGATGGTTAAACACAAAATCAATCGGATGCCAGTATTGGACAACGGCAAACTTGCAGGGTTTGTTACCCGCCAGGATATTATTTCTGGTATGGCACTGTCTGCCTGATTGGGAGGAGTTCCTGCGTGAAAGAGATTAAAGGCGGTATCTGTGCCGTTAAGGGTGTCAGTGCCTGGGGTGTAAAACAGGGCAAGTACGGTCTTGCTTTGATCAGTGCTAAGGGCAATGCAGCAGGGGTATTCACCCGAAACCGGGTTATTGCCGCGCCTCTTATTATTA
>JAUWTY010000048.1 GCA_030614485.1 Methanosarcinales archaeon
TGGGTTTGCTTGTAGTGTATACCGATGAGGAAGGAACTGACATCGAATACTGGCTCAATGAAGGATGTGATATGCTCAATTCGGGGCTGGAGGATGACGGCACATCAACCTACACGACGGCTGACCAGACAATCACTGAGATGATTACTCCCACAATTTCACATAGTCCGATAAAGAAGGCTACATTGTGGACCATTGTCCAGTCAGGTAATTGGGATGCGAATAGGTTATGGATTAATGACATGAACTGGTCAGGGATCTGCGATGGTACACCCTATCCTGATCTGGATATTGATATGCGGGACATTACAGAGCATCTGACGGTTGGAAAGAATACTATAGAGTTTCAGGCGGTTGAAGACTATGCGGTTCCATCCGGTTCATTTCTTGTTGTTGAAATAGATCCAACTGCTAAGGGGGCATCCACGTCAATCCCTTCTGAACAGTTAGCAGAAGAGGCATCGGCGCCAAAAGGCATCCCTGGATTTGAAGCAGTGCCAGCAATTGCACTGATTTTAATTATCTCTTTACTAACAGTCAGGAAATGTAATAAGGGAAAGAAGAACGACTGATGAACTGATGCTGACAAATCTTAGGTTGTGATTATTATAGAAATAAAATTGCCATTTAAATGCTTTCCACTTTTCGTGTTATTCGTATCTATGATTCTAATAACCCCCATCCTCTTTCGCACAACCGACTGGTTATGCGGGAGGTACATTGGAAACATATCAACACGGGACAATAAACGGTGATATTTTCTTTACAATAGGAGACAGCAAATATAGAGGAGAACTGTCCCATGATACCAATTACAGTGTAGTATTTGATACCACTGTACCTGAAGGATCAATGATCAAGGTTGCCAGGCTGTACCTTTACTGGACGTGGAGTTATAATGGCAGCAATGGAACATATCCGGAAATGAAAGTGCAGTTAGAAAGCAATTCAATAGTACCTGATAAGGAATATACTGATCGAAAAGGATCGGGAAATTACGACTACCCCAGTGGAACCTATGCTTATGATGTCACTGATTCCATTACAGCTGACAAAATCCAAGTTACTGTAGAAAATAAAGGCATTGACAGGGTATTTTCCGTTAATGGTGCTGGCCTGCTTCTAATATACGAACACCCTGACCTGCAACGAATGGAATACTGGATTGATGAAGGCGCCGATATGATCAGGACTGAAGATGAAAATACTTCAGAAAAGGCATTCAGCGCCGCATATTTTGAAGGCGTAATTGATACCGCAAATATCAGCAGTGCCCGATTGATCACAGTTGTTCCAAGCGGTGATAAGGGCAAGAATAATCTTTATTTCAACAGCATGGAATGGGAGGGTGTCTATGAAGGGGCTCCATACGACCAACTTGCCATAGATACCAGAGATGTGACAGATTATTTGCAGTACGACAATAATTCAGTCAAAATAAAGGACAAAGGCGATTATCTGATCCCGAGTAATGCATTTTTGATTTTGAAATTCGCAGAACCATCATCAAATCAGGATTCAGCCAGGGAAAATACACCTGGATTTGAGGCAGTGTTGCTCATTGCATGTTTCCTGGCTGTTGTGAACCTGGTTAGGTATGCCCGAAAAAGAATGAAGTAAGTGTGCCCACACCTTATCTTATTGCTCCAAATGAAGCTCCCTACAGCAGAGCTGCGGTGTATAACGATTAAGATCACAAGCAGCCATGAATGTTATTTGACCTTGACAGATATTTTCTTAAGAGGTACCGGAATTAACTTATTCCAGGAAATTACAGAATCCTTTTCAATTTTAACCTTATCAACAGTTGCATCCGGGCGCATTCCGTCTACTTCATAAACGTAAAATCCTTCTTTGCCGTCAATTGATGCAACAAATTCTTTATCATCGACCTTCCTGACCTCTATGCCCGATACTTTTTTCAATGCATCCAGCATACTCGCCCCTTTCGGAAGTTCAATCTCATAAGAATCAGACAGCAGATCAAACACGCGATGTATATTTTTGATATTACTCCTTAAGACATGCGTATTCCCAAAGTTTGTTATTTCAATCAAACCTTCTCGCTCCAGAATCTTAACATGCCTTGCCACAACAGGAGTTGAAAGATTGAGCTCCCTCGCAAGCCCTGAAATGTGCATTTCTTTTTTATCCAGTGTTTTTAGCATTTTTACTCGGGTCTTGCTGCTCAACGCTTTGAATAAATCATTGCTCATGTGGGTAACAATCATTGCTTAAAATGTAAATACTTATCGTCTTATATGCTAAGCGAGGCCAAAAGTGTGGGCTATATACACCTTGTTATACACCAGCGAATAAAATGAGTATGTTTCGATTGTACGTTTAAAATGTAACAATTCTGTCACTGTCCAGAGACTCGCACTCTATACTTTTGCCGAACAAGAACACCTATATTTCCTCATCCTCTTTCAATACTAATGAAAAACCGAAATGAGCTGCAAACTGTTTCCGGATCGTTTGAATAAACTACGATTCCAATTTTCATGTTTATACCTTCTTCTGTGCGGAAATTACAATAAAACCTCCCTCACCATAACCTTTTTTAACAGGTTCAATAGCAGTAATTTCTTTGGGATTTTTAAAGATTGTCTGACAGGTTTTGATATGTTCAAACTCCAGTTTTATTAGCCAATCCAGAACTTGCCTGATAGAATAAAAGTTGGCATGCCTGTAAAATTTACTTTCTTTCTTCTTTGACTCATACAGTTTGCCAAGAAAACTTTCCTTGTTAATCATACCTATAATGATATATCCTCCTGGCTTAAGGACCCTTTTTGCTTCCCTGAGTGCCTGTATAGGGTCTTGCACAAAACATATTGTTACAACTATCAATACAAAATCAAAAGAAAAATCATCAAAGGGAAGTTTTTCCGCCTCTGCTTTATAAACTTCTATCCCACGTTTTTGTGCTATATCTGCCATTGCTTTTGCTGGCTCCACTCCAACCCTGATGCCAAAAGGAACTGCAAATCTCCCTGTACCCACTCCAACCTCTAAACCTTTACTATTTTTTGGAATAAACATCTTTAAAGCCCTTACTTCTGACTCATAGGCAAATCTGTTTACTTCAAACCACTCGTCATATTCCGGAGCATACTTCTCAAAGATTTCAATGCAATTCATAATTGTCTACCTTTATTGAGCACAACCGAAAAGTTACAAAACAGTTCAAGTGTAGTGTATCTGAAATCCCGACCAAAGGGAGGGACTTGGGCGGCTGGCCGAAGGCACTAAGCTAACTATACTATGTTATCAAAAGCGGCACAAATCATTCCATGAATCTCCCATCATCTTTTGATGTTGAAAGTTTATGTACGTTTTTCTCAAGCCATCCTATTTTTGTAACTTCCCGTATATCAAACTCTGGTACATATGGTTTGATATCCAAAAGAGGAGTCCCATTTATAATGTCAATATCCTGAATATGGAGTATATTTTCTTCAATCCTGACTAGACGCACTATGGAAATGCCAATTGAATTGGGTCTACCTGGACCTCGAATGGCAAATACTCCGCGTGCTTCGTTGTCCATGAACGGTTTTACTTTCAAGGGTACTTCCTTGGATAAATGAAAGTGGTATATCAAAATAATGTGAGAAAAACCTTCAACATCCTTTAAGCCTTCAGCATATTCCGGGAACACCTCAACTGTTCCATCGATGTCCTTAGCACTTGCGGATTGTATAGGTGTTCCTTTAGGTTCTATGAATGGAGAGTGAATAATCCCGATTGGTTTGTACTTTATCTCGTGCATAATTTCATTCCTTCATACGTACAATTTCCGACAACCCTAATATGTCCGAACTTGAGTTCATATACTCTTATTCTTACAATACCTTTGCCACATCTGTTGTTAAAATAATATAGTTTTTGTGATATAACTATACATCCAACTTCATCAAAATCTACCGATTCATCATATATTAACCAAATAATTGCTAGGATATAACAACATTTAATCGTCTTAAAACAATCGTGGCTGCCATGTAATCCATGATCGGCAGAGTGACCATGCTAAGGATATCACGTTGGGCTGATGAAGGTGGTAGCTATCGTACAGTTCAACGATTTTTCAATACACCAATTGCATGGGCAAACGTTCATTGGTGTCTGATCCGTCATTGTTTTTTATGGCGATGACACATTCCTTATAGCTGGTGACGAAACAATCGTAACAAAAGCCGGAGACACGACATATGGACTCAATCGATTTTTTGTGCCCCAAATCTATGCTACTACCCAACAATTTTTGACATAATTAACTGGATTGACAGAATTGGCAGGATACGAGGCAACATTCCAATCCTGTTCATCATGTAAATCCTGTCAAAAAGTCAAACGGTGACAAGTACTTGATTGTGCATGATGTTGCCGATATAGATTTAGATTATCTCTGGAAATAACATTTTCATGGTCATTGCTTGTCATCGTGGATCATGAATACTTATAGGCTATAACTGGATTTTGATATTTTGTCGCCTGAATTAAAGAACCCATAAAATCAGGCTCTTTGTTACTTATTTTAAAATGCTTAGCCACTTATATTTGAAATGTAAACAAAGGGTATAGAGAAGGTTATACATCTCCCTGCACCCCCACATCACAATCACATCCCTTCTCCCGCAGTATCTTGACCTGCTCCAAAACCGTAACAACAAATTCACTCTGAACAGCCTCCCCTGTAGCCAGTCCAGGGTCAAGAGGCGTATGGTGTTTGTATCCCCTCCCCTTCATCTCGTTTACGAGATTCTCATGCCTGAGATACAGTGCCTTCAACCTGCCTCTCCATCTCATTATTTCGGGGTGGTTGGCATATGCTTTCTTGCCGTTGGTGATTATTGACCATACAGCGTGCAGTTCCCTGTGCTCGCCAAGCAGGTGGTTGCGGCACAGTTTTTCAGGAGATATGTCCCATATTCTCATAACGATTACATCCGTTCGAGTTCTTACTTTAAGTGTAACAAAGATTAAATTATTCTTTTGCTAACATTAGTTTGTTGGATAATTTCCAAGCTGTACCGTATGACATAGAACCAAACATACAATCATTATATATATATTTAGTCAGCAAAACATTTAAATATTATGTCGTTTAAATTATTAACTGTTATAATATATATGATAGTTTATTATGTATATTATATACCAACACAAGTAAAAAAGGATTAAAAAAATGGTTACCTTAGACCCATGCAGTCGCTTGAAAACGATATATTGTCAATTAGTACCTTCAATAATTCAAGATGCTGAGGATAACAAATACATCAACACCAGACCTGTTATTGAGAGCGGACTTGAAAAACTGGAAGATAAGTCATATCAACTTGGACAAAAGTGTTCCAACTGCGGTAATTGCGGAAAATGCGAAGCAGAGACTATCGAGGACTTTTTCTTTGATACCAAGGAAAGACTTGATGGCATTTGGGCAAAACAATTGAGTAACAAGTTGCACGAGGTCATTAACGAACCTTTATTGGTCTGTTAAGTGGAATTGACCTCCACTATTTTTTTTTAAATTTTTCTATTTCCCTTTAAAGACTTGTGACCACGGACCTTTAGGTCGATAATTTTAAAAAACCTTATACCCATCAAAGCCCATATACATCCTTCCGATAAGGAGGTCGTCACAATAAAAGAACAGATTTGGATTGAAAAATACCGCCCCTTCAGCTTGAAAGACATAGTCGGGCAGGATGAGGTCATAAAACGCCTCTTGTCATATGTAAAATCGGGCAACCTGCCCCACCTGATGTTCTCGGGTCCGCCCGGCGTGGGTAAAACGGCTTCTGCCATCTCTATTGCCAAAGAAATGTTCGGTGACACCTGGACTAACAACTTCACTGAACTCAATGCCAGTGATGAGAGGGGCATCGATGTAGTACGAACCAAGATAAAGAACTTTGCCCGGACCTCACCACTTGGTGAAGCAGATTTCAAAATAATATTCCTGGACGAGGCAGATGCCCTGACCTCAGATGCCCAGAGCGCTCTACGACGGACCATGGAAAAATACACACATACCTGCCGGTTCATTCTTTCATGCAACTACTCATCCAAGATAATAGAACCCATCCAGTCCAGATGTGCAGTGTACAGGTTCTCCCCCATATCCCAGGAAGCCATCCAGCAGCGTGTGGCCTACATTGCCAAAGAAGAAGGACTTGAGGTCACAGATGAAGGAATGGAAGCCATCAAATATGTATCACAGGGAGATATGCGAAAAGCCATAAATTCACTTCAGGCTGCCGGTTTGCTGGAAAAGAAAGTCGATATGGATGCCATCTACCAGATAACTGCCACGGCCAGGCCCGAAGAGATCGGTGAACTAATCGACCTGTCACTGGCCGGGGACTTCCTTGGTGCCCGCAAACAACTGGATACCCTGCTCATCAACCAGGGGCTTTCAGGCGAGGACATAATCGTCCAGCTGCACAGGACAATGTTCGACAAGACCATACCTGATATCCTGAAAGTAAAATTGATGGACCGTATCGGCGAGATAGATTTCAGGCTGACCGAGGGCGCTAATGAGCGGATACAGTTAGAAGCGTTGCTTGCTTATTTCGTACTGGCCGGGAAAGGAGAATGACAGTTAGCGTCACCATTGCCAGTCTCATTTCGTGGATACCACACTGGGCGGCTACGATTATCATTGGTATGCTACCTGTATCGGAACTGAGGGGTGCCATACCCCTTGCACTGGCCCCGGTTGAGGTTGGAGGATTCGGAATGTCTGCCCCTGAAGCATATATCCTGGCCGTGCTCGGCAATATGATTCCTGTTATCCCGCTGTTATTATTCCTTGAGCCGGTATCGGATTTCCTAAGACGCTGGAGGATTTTTGATATATTTTTCACATGGCTGTTTACCAGGACTCACCATAACCACAGTGAAAGGTTCGAGAAATACGGGACACTGGCATTGACTATATTTGTAGCAATCCCCCTGCCGGTCACGGGTGCATGGACCGGCTGTGCCGCAGCATTCGTATTCGGCATCAAGTTCAAACATGCCTTACCTGCTATTTTTGCAGGCGTACTGATAGCAGGAGTAGTGGTGACTGTGCTCACATTGACAGGCATATCCATATTTGAATTGTTCTGATACAGATCATATCGCAATCAATTTGTGTGACCACAGACATCTATTGTATGTTAAGATTTTAACATGGGATTTGGATGATAAACTCAGACTGGGAAGGACCCTGGGTCACTGCAGACCATGCCTTTGACATAATGCGGCAGGGGATTGAAGGTGGTGAGCGTCTATTTGCGGCCATTAGTGCCTATGACGACTATCTGGCATATGTGGAAAAGAAGCAGGACTATGAACCGGGAAACACCCTTGCCTTGATAGCCCCCTTCCTGATAACCTTTGACCTGGATGATGACTTCCTCACTGCAAGAGCAAAGGACAATGCCAATTTTATTGCAGGCTCCATCAAAGCAATCGAGATGTTGAGGAGCAATTATACTGTGAATATCATCAGTACCAGTTACCACCAGTATGTGCATTATTCCACATTTCTGGCAGGGATACCGGTTGAAAATACCTACTGCACATGGTTCCCTATAGATGATTATGCAAGTGAGATATCAAATGCGGATAAGGAACTGGTTCGGCAGATGGCCGATGCCATACTGTCCATGCCTGAACTGGATCTTGACATGAATACCGACCCCGGTGAGATGGATGACGCTGTTGTTGGAGCGCTGCATCAGCTGGACAATTTCTTCTGGGATGAGCTGCCGTCCACAGGCTATGCAAAGATGTTGAAAGAGGTCAGGCCGGTGGGGGGCACCCGGAAATATGAAGCTGTGGTGTCGGCTCTTAAGAAGGAAGGAAAGGGACTGGAACGCTCGGCCACCATCGGAGACAGTATTACTGACTGGAAGATGCTGAAAAACACCAAAGAAGCAGGCGGGCTGGCACTATCCTTCAACGGTAATGAGTATGCCATATCCAACTGCAATGTGGCTGTAATGTCAGGGAATTGCATGGTAACGGCGTTGCTGGTGGATGTA
>JAUWTY010000054.1 GCA_030614485.1 Methanosarcinales archaeon
TGGACTTCGTAAACAGCTCTTACTTGATTTCCAAGATTGGCTTCTCTGAGTTCAATACTACAATCGTCAGTAAAATTTCTCAAGTTTAATCGTTGTAAGGCGGTCTGAGAAGCCGTATCAGGCATAATCTTAATCTCTGCATTCCTGCCATTAGACAATTTAGCATATAATTGGGTTCCATTTTGCAATCGCTCTTGAGTCATTTGTGAACAAAGGGGGCAATTTACGGAAATTCCATCAGCCTGAATCATCGTTCTGTTTGCCTGCTGTCGAATATTTATCCCCTTTCCTCCAGATACTCGATAGTTACCTGGTTGAAGCATTATTCTTTGTCCCTGTTGACGGCTTAGTTCTGATGAAAAGCCTGGTATGATATTACTGTTTTCATCAAGTATAGGTCCACTTTCCTGGGAAGAACCAATGATCTCATCAAGTTCGGATTGGTCAATAAACTGTGCAGTATATGTCCCATCATTATTTTCAATTTGTGCGATAAAAGATCTCATGTGATTTCTGGAACCTTTTATCAGATTATTGTATACAAGAAGGATGTCTTGGTTATCAGTCTGTGCAATGAGCTCATTCAGGTCAAAAATGTCTAAATCTTCAACTGTTGCACCGACAATCAATGCTTCGAGCAAGGATGCACTTCCCTGATTTACTAAATCATCATACAATGTTTGCAATTCTTGATTTGCAAAGACCCCGGGTTCATCAGTAGTGACGGGATCTTCAATACCAAACCTATCTAATAGTGTCTTGACTGCATCAGTATGTGTTTGCTCAGAGTTTGCGATATTATTGAATATTGGCAAATCCCATTTATCATACAACACCATATAGACATCTCTTGCAAGTTTTTCTTCTTCTCTCATCAATTTTAATCCGGCAATCTCCTCATCAGTTAAGATATCCTGCTCTGAATCGATTCCCACTGCCTGAGATTTTTCAGTTTCTTCCATATCAGGACTATTCACACCTATACCTTGCACAGACGCCCCATCAGCTCCTGCTGCAATAACTATGGACGCCATTAAGATACTAATAAGACAAAATAATAAGATTTTTTTCATGTTAATCATCACATATAATCGTTTAGAATTAGAATTACTTAAATCTTTTCCCGTATGCAGTACTTCCGAATAGCCCTACGTCCGATTTAAGATTTTTACCAATCACAGCAGAAAGCATATATTCCATTGAAAATTTTTAAATCCATATGCTTATCCCTTATATCAAAATCTTAGGAGGAGATGAACCTATGATCAAGGTGCTGGCGCACAGGGCTGTGGATGCTGCGGGGTTAGGTATAAAAATTGCAAGAGGGCTGGGGAAGAAGTAAGCTGTTAGGGGGAATACATTAGTGAAAATGGCCGCCTTAATGATCCAGGATGAGTCCTTCCCATGCACAACCAGACATTCAAAACACTATCGATCATAACGATGGTAAAAACCAATCGCCACAGCCAATGTGATTAAAGTAATGGAATTAGCTGCTATAATGATATGATCCCTAAGATGGAATCCATAGAGAGCCCACAGAATTACCCCTGCGCTAAACTGGTATAAAGTGACAATACTTACGTCCTTTGCAGATCGTGTATTTATCATTTTAAGTATCTGAGGTACAAATCCGAATGTGGTGAGCAAGGCGGCTAGAATCCCTATTATATACCATTCCATATTTAGATTAATGTTCAATTATATATTTGAGACTATCTTCCTTTTTTCCAATCCTGGCCCTGTTCCCGGACAAAAGAGAAGAAGGGAAAAGTACATTCCTGAAAATCTGCACCCGACATCACAAGTTAGGGAAGCCCCTGTGCAATCCCAACCCCCGGGCCATATCCAGCACAACATTATACTCTTCCACAAAGGGAGGACGGCTTATCTCCTTAAACTCAAAAGCTTCATAACTGGGCCTGTACTGGAACATTATGTTCACATAACTGTCCTTTGATATCTCATTGGCAATGAACTCCAGCACTTTCAGACTACCTGCCCGTTCGTTAGGCAGCAAAAGATGGCGTATCAACAGCCCGTGCCAGGCAATGTCCATCTCGATCACAAGGTCCCCCACCTGGGCATGCATCTCACGCACAGCATCCTTGGATACCTCAACATAATCAGGGGCATCACTGTACAGTTTTGCACTCTCTACATCGCCGTATTTCATGTCAGGCATATATATGTCAATAATACCATCCAGCAACTTCAGGGTCTCCACACTTTCGTAACCACTGCAGTTATACACCACAGGAAGCCTCAAACCCTTACGGGCAGCAATAGCAATACTCCTGACAAGCTGTGGAGTATAATGGGTAGGAGTGACCAGATTGATGTTGTGGCACCCAACACGCTGGAGATATAACATACTATCAGCAAGTTGCTCCGGTGTCATGGACACACCTTCACCCCCGTGACTTATCTCACTGTTCTGGCAGTACACACACCTCAGGTTGCAGTTACTCAAAAAAACAGTGCCTGAACCCCCAAGACCCACCAGAGGTGCCTCCTCCCAGAAATGAGGCTGGGCTGAGGATACAACCAGATTTGCATCTGCCTTACAGTATCCCATCTCACCCTGCAACCGGTTCACGCCACACTTCCTGGGGCAGATTTCACATTTCTCAAGTGAAGCATATAATTTTTCAATACGCTCGTCAATCTCTCCGCTATCAACCAGGGCCATATAGGAAGGTTCAAAGTCCATGTTTACCTGTCACTCCGTACTCTTTGTTTCCTGATCACCTTCGCAGGATCATGGTCCTGAGACGGTCCGCCGCCGTACCTGCACTATCTGCAATATTACCCATATCCCGTACCAGGGTTATCATGTAGAACACACCGGTACCACCCAGCTCAGCTTCGTACTTAAAGATAGTGTGCTGGAGTTGTTTCTTTGTGATGTCAGTTTCATGTTCCAGTTCTTCCACCACCGGGACTTTTTTCAATATCCGTTTTATCTCCTTCTTGCTGAACGATGTTTCCAGCAATTTGGCAATATCATCAACCGTATTCTCATAAGCATCAACAGTTTTAACTATCCTTTCCATCAATTCCAGCAGCCCTTGTTTTAACTCTAACGGGAGTTCGGTCTCCCTCATGGTCAGCCAATGTGCCGTATGGTGGGCATTATCGGCAATTGAATCCTGGGGTTTCAGGAACGAGAGCAGGTCATTGGGATCAACTGGCAGCATCATCGAACTGGGTATCAATTTGCGTATGGTCTGCTTGATAATATCTGCTTCATATTCGATACCTGAAATCTCTGTGTTCAGTGTCTGCACTGCTAAAAAATCACCTTTGGTATATGCATCCACTGCCAGTTTCAGTTTATGAACGGCTTCCACGCCTTTTTCAGCATGGGTGTGAACGGGTTTGAAAGGTGATTCCCCGAAAATCCCGAGCACTGACCTGATATATTCAATCGGCATTAAAGTACCTCCATCAAAACGGCAAATATTATTCCTGACGTCAGGGCAGCCACCGGCACTGTGATTACCCATGATATGAATATTTTCCTGATAACACTTAAATCAACCGCAGCCAGACCTCCTGCCAGGCCAACACCCACCACTGCACCAACAAGGGTATGGGTAGTGGATATGGGTAATGAACTGTATGAATGACCGAAAACCACAAGTGCTGTGGCAAATTCAGCTGAAAAACCCCTTGTGGGAGTCAGTTCGGTAATGCCTTTCCCTATAGTTTCTATCACTTTCCACCCCCATGTAGCCAATCCCAGGATTATACCCAGACCGCCAACAGCAAGGACCCACACCGGAATGGTACCTTGTGGGATGATATCTGCTGCTGACAGGGCTGCCGATATGGGGCCTACCGCATTGGCAACATCATTTGAGCCGTGGGCAAAAGCTACAAAACATGCCGAAATTATCTGCAGGTACACAAATTTCTTTTCAAGTTTATAAGGATCTGACACTTTCCCCAACAACAAAATACGAATGAGGGTGAATATAAGAAATGCGATGGCAGCTCCCAGCAATGGAGAGGTTATCCATGAGATTATAATCTTTCCAAGTACCAGCCATTCTATCTGGTTTAAAGTAAAACTATCCAGATAAAAGGTTGTGGCAATACCAAATCCAGTTACAGCCCCTACTATGGAATGTGTGGTCGAGACAGGCATGTGGAAGAATGTAGCAAAAGTAATCCAAAAACCTGCAGCAAGGATGGCTGCCAGGGAACCCATAATGACCAGGTTGGGGTCCACTGCCATTATCTGGTCAATAGGTACTATCCCTTTAGCTATCCGGCTGGTCACTCTTTCACCGAAAAATAGTGCGCCTACCAGTTCAAGTGTACCTGCAATGACAATGACCTGCTTGATTGATAACGCACCACTGCCAACAGAAGTGCCCATTGAATTTGCGAGGTCGTTGGCACCTATGTTCCAGGCCATATATAGACCGGCAATCAAAACTGCCAGCATTAAAGGATCAAATAGCTCCATTTTACCACCGTGTTAATTCAGGTCGACCTTCTCACCTGTAACAATGTATACAACATTCTCGCACAAGTTGTTGATGTGGTCTCCCATCCGCTCCATGTATCGTGCTGCAAATGTCAGGTGGGATGCATTAGTGATCTTTTTGGGGTCTTCCATCATGTATGTGATAAGTTCCCTGCGTATCTGGTCAAAAAGTGCATCTATCTCATTGTCCATTAACGCGGTGCTTTTTGCCAGTTCAATGTCTTGATTCTTTAAAGCCTCAAAACTCCCATCCAGCATCTCCTGCAGTTGGCCAGACATTCTTGGGATGTCAACCAGCGGTTTGATATGGGGAGTTTGGGAAGTGACCTTTGTGATTAATGCTATCTCCACAGCCAGGCTAAATATACTTTCCAGGTCAATGATCATTCTCAGGATACCTTTGAATGTCCTGAGCTGTAACGGTGATACTTTTAATGTCATACCTCTGGTACACTTATCCTCAATCACATTACCCATGTCATTAATCTCATTTTTACTTTCTATGACTTTGTCGGCTATGCTGGTATTTTGTTCCTTAAGGGATGTGACCGTCCGGTCAATTGACACTTTGACACTTTCTCCCATTTCTATCAGGTCATGAATGATATCCTGTTTAATATCATTGATATTATTCTTCTCGTTACCTGCCATACTATCACCATTTAAACATTCATCAGAATATAAGTTTTCATTTTAAATGTTAGATTGATAATTCAGACATTTAGTATGTCTTCATCACCCAATTGAAATCCATAGAACCTAAATATTGTCATCATATTTTATATAGTGATATATAGATTATGTATATGAAGGATGGCACTGTTCCAAAAATCAGTTATTTTGTTGACACCGACTTTAGATAAAATCGGTGTTCATATATACACTTTACCCCCCTCTCTACGGTCACATCTCTGCAAGCTCTCTAACACCTATATTATAGCGTTTGGACACTCTAATTAACTCAAAAGTTAAATGGAGAGCACGAATAACCCGTTTTGATAGACTTTTTTTAGTGAATTGATGTGCTTTCTTCAATCCAACACAATTTTTTGAAACATTGAAAAATAATTCAATATTTGACCTTAATTCCCTAAAAACTGGCCATATTTCTAATATTGCACAAAATTCCGTGGTAATTTTTTTCGTTCCTTTAATGCTGGGAACCCTTACACACTAATCCAGTCGTACTCCACACCATCCTCCAGGTTGAAAACAGTCATTATTGATGGTGTGGGGATGCTCATATCGAAGATACGAAGGACTGGAATTATACATGGGTGAGTATTCGGTATTATCGCGAGATTGTTGGATGTTATCAGGTTCTCGACCACGATATGCTGCGTATCTATCAAATCTTCCGACGCCAGATCTACAATGGATATGTTCAGTGGCACTCGCACTCCGTCAATATTCATATATATCAGCAGCATATGACACACTTATATGGCACAACTTGGAGTCGCTTTTATCAGGGGGCTGAATATGTTCGGCCGCAACCGCATCACAATGGAGGAAATGCGAATCAGGCTGATGGATATCGAAGATAACAGTCTGCGCATCATAGACCTGTACAAGCCTGATAACGTTATCTTTGAAAAAACAGGAATCCACTATGCAGAGGTAGGACTGCGCATCCAGGCAGTACTTCAGGAACTGTTCGGTAAAGAGGTCATGGTAACCACCCGTTCGTTCAATACCTTAAACGGCCTGATGAAAAAAGTACATGAAAAAGATTATCAGAACTTGTAGTCAATCCCAAACTCAGGCAGCCTTTTTTTTGCAGCCTCACGCTTCATCTGGTGGTCAATCAAGAACTCTTCCATAAGCCCTGCTGCCCGCTTCTTGCAGGTACCGCACATCAACTCCCCGGCAAGACACTGCTGTTTGACCTCCAGCACCTCGGTATCATCCTCTACCAGATGGTAGAGCATCAGTTCATACACGGTACACTCGTCGGGCAGGCCACCGTGCTCTTTTTGCTCTTCCAGCGTCATACGCCCGCCTGTCTTGGCACGCATTACCTTCTTGCCAGCAGCTTTTGGGTCTTCGGTCAGGGAAATGATACTCTCCGGGATACTGCTGCTCATCTTGCCTCCCTGCAGCCCGGTCATGAACTTGTGGTACGTTGAGGCTGGCGGCATGAAAGCATATCCGCCTACCAGTAGTTCCACGTCCCTGACCGCATCCCTGACATGCCCGATATCGCCTTTCACATCGATATGGCCCTGGAACATTGTTATATCATCTGTGTCAAAATCCACAGCCAGCCGTTTTGCCAGGGTCTTGAATGCCGCCTCTGGTGCCGATTTAGAATATATCTTGACCAACCCATCCTTTTGGAACACATGGAACAGGTTCATCTTATCGGCCAGTCCCCTTGTCAGCCTGATATGGGGGTCCTGATCCGCACCCACTGGAATTACTACCGGGCGCGGTCCTCCGAACTCCTGAAGTTGTGGGTGCAGGATATCAGCACTTTGCACCGTAGCTGAGACCATGTGTGCTATATTGGTCTCGCCACTGAACCCGTAAATGGCACTCATCTCAGAGAAATTAGCTTTCACGCCCAGTTCAAAGGCCAGGTCACGGACTTCCGGGCTGGTGGACTGGGAATAAATGCGCCCGCCTTCAGGCTCAAATCCCAGGGCGATGAGGCTTAAGATATATTCCTCCACGCCGATGCGCTTGCAATCATCCCATGATGTACCTCGGACACTGTGTGCCTCCATGTCAGCTACTGCCATGAACACGGTCCCGCCCTGCTGCTGGTGCCAGATAATCTCTTCCATTACCATCTTGTGTCCCAGGTGGACCCGGCC
>JAUWTY010000103.1 GCA_030614485.1 Methanosarcinales archaeon
CTTCCTAAATTAGCAAGGGCCGCCACCAGCAGTACTCGAAACAGCCGGTTACTCATCATTTCATTAACGGTCTCAGCTTCCAGAATTGTCTTAAAATCATCAGTAGATGGAGGGCGTTGTTTTGCTTCCATAAGTCCTGCAAACCAACCTGCTGCCATCAAAGGATTCAGGGATGTGAGCCAGGCCACTGAAAATGCAGTCAGTATAGACTTTGGATGCCCCCTGGCCAGGGCAGCACCAGCAGCACTCAGTACGCCGTTTATTATAACCCAGTAGCCCATGACTATAAATAACATGTATGGTGAGATCGCACCTTCGATAATCCCCAAAATGACCAGCAAAAACGTGGCAATGGCAATAGCTACAAAACTAAATCCAAGTATCTTCATGATATTGAACCTCTTTTTTGGTACACTTACCAGTTGTTCCATGGGAGGAAGGGTCTCTGGGTGCTGTAAGTAATTATTGATACCCTGCCTGTGTCCGGCACCTACCACAGCCACAACCCTGTCAGTCTTTGCAGCCTTCAGCAGGTTTGTGGTCATATAAGCATCACGTTCATCTATGAACACCCTGGCAGCAGAAGGTGCAAATTTACGTAGTTCTTCTATTAGCTGAGTTACAACATCCTGTTCAGTAACAGAATCAATATCCATTTCCTCACCTTTTAACCCCACAGCCGCCATCAATATAGCTCCTGTCATTTTGAGTTTTTCCCAAAGACCCATGCTCTGCCAGAATCGCTGCAGTGTTACCTGGATGTCCCGGTCCAAAAGTACGATACGGGCACCCGTGGATTCAGCTTTTTTAATTGCATGGATCATCTCAGCCCCTGGGTCAACTCCCATATCTTCTCCGATCTTCTTTTGTACATAGGCCAATAACCAGTGTATCAGGAAATAGTAAGGCTGGCTGCCGCCGAGAATATCCTTTGGTGAGATCTTCTTTGACTCTACCTGCTCGGTCAGTGCCTGGTACCGTGCAGGACACAGTTCTACTGCGACCACATCTGGCTGCTCACGCTCTATAGCCTCGTCAACATCGGTCACACTTTTATCTGAAACGTGGGCTGTACCCACTATGATGATATTTTCTGCCGGGTTATCAGAGATGGGGGGATGTTCCCTGCCTGACTGGGAAATGTTGAACGAATAGTTAATATTGTATTGATCGTCTTCTGAATTCATTCATTCACCGTATATGTAAGGTAATTAATGGTAAGAACACTGATGATATAACGGGATACTACAAATACTTTCATGAACAAAAAAATCCTCACTATGCTCGGATTAACTTGAGTACATGATGTCATCATGTACTATTAAAAAACTATATAACCAGTCAGGTTTAACGAGTAGCAATAGAGGGAATAACATGCGTGCTGAAGTATCAACCTTGTTTGGATTAAATGTTTATACTGACAAAGGAGTCTATGTTGGAAAGGTCAATGATCTGGTATTGGATCCAAACGAATCCAAGATATCAGGATTGGCTGTTGGGAAAATCAACCAGGAATTATTCAAAAAAGCGGGTAAAGGTGTAATTCTTCCTTACCGCTGGGTAATTGCATCAGGTGATATAATCATTATTAAACAGATGACCCACCGGTTCAAGAAAGAGGCAGATGAGCCTGAAAAAGAATCTGATTAAAGATTCATAATAACAGGATGAAGAATCGGGAATTGTTTTCGCAGCTAAAGGTTGCCAGCACTGCTGTATTAAGAGTGGATGGCAGAGGTTTTTCCAAAGCCCTTCATAAACTTGAATTCAAAAAACCTTATGATATTCGTTTTGCAGAGGGTATGGTTCGCTCTACCCATGATTTTTTCAGCAAAAGCGGTATTAATCCCACGTTAGCATATCTGTTCTCGGATGAGATAAACCTGGTATTTGTCCAGGACTTACCTTTTAACGGCAGGCTTGAGAAAATCGATTCTGTTATTCCCAGCTTCATTGCTTCGGCACTTACCATAAACCTGGGAATTGCACAACCCCTGGCCTTTGATTCAAGAGTATCCATCATAGACCGCAATGACATTACTGAATACCTCAACTGGCGACAAAATGAGTGCTGGCGTAATCTGATAAGCTCATACGGTTATTATCTGTTACGTGAGGACGGGATGAATGCTAAAGAAGCTGCAGAAAAGCTGAAGGGTATGAAATCAGACAAATTGCATCAGCTTGCCTGGGAACATGGTATAAACCTGGCAGAAACACCTGCATGGCAGCGCCGAGGTGTCATGGTTTACAAACAAATGTTCGAAAAACAGGGTCACAATCCTCTCACCGGTGAAGATTCAAAGGTCAGCAGGTCAAAGATAAAAGAGGATTGGGAACTCCCACTATTTAAATCAGATGAGGGAGAGCAGTTGATAAATTCGATTATCCTTGATTCTAAAACTTAGAACATCTCATTTTTAAAGTCTTTGCAGTCGAAGCCAGGAATGGGCCGAACTCCTGAAACAATGAAAATATTTTGGAATGAAAAGCATAAGTGCATCTTCTACTAAATTATATTGTAAGAGAGGATAAGGAATGCCAGCCAAAATTAAAGTCGCGAACCCAAACAGGTGCATAAATTGTTACAGTTGTATGCTTGCATGCAGTCGCACCAATGCAAATTCAGTATCGTTGATAGACAGTGCCATTGATGTCCGTACATCCGGAGGTATCGAGAGCGGAATCGGTATAATTGTCTGCCGTTCATGTATTGACCCACCCTGCGCCAGGGCATGCCCGACAGGGGCCCTGACACCCCGCAACGGCGGCGGTGTGGTGCTGGATAAGGACCTGTGCGATTCATGCAAGTTATGTGCTGATGCCTGCCTGCCTCGAGCTATTCATTTTGACAGGGCGGATATGCCGGTAATTTGCACCCACTGCGGAGTGTGTGCCAAGTTTTGCAGTCACGATGTGCTTGAGTTAGTAAAGACCGAGGTGATGTGATATGTGGTCCAATGTACTATATATCGACCTTGAGACCGGTGAACACCATACCCGGGACCGCAGCGACCTTTTCGATAAATACCTGGGCGGTACGGGAGTGGCTACACAATTACTGCTGGAAGAATGTCCGGCCGGCATCGATGCATTCTCACCTGAGAATCCCGTTATATTCAGTATCGGGCCCCTGACTACCATCTTCCCCTGCGTCTCCAAGGTGGTGTCCATGTTCAAGTCACCCATGACCGGGGAGATGGGTGAGTCCCATGCAGGCGGGCGGCTGGCAATGGCAATGCGGTTTGCCGGATATGACAGCATAGTCATTAAAGGACGTGCTGCAAAACCTTCTTACTTATCGATACACGATGATGAAGTCAAACTCAAGGACGCCACAAGTATCTGGAACCTGTCATCTGTGGAGGTAACAGGCAAAATTCTGCGCGAAGTAGAGCCTGGAAAGGGCAGGCGCAGTATCATGCGTATAGGTAAGGCCGGGGTCAACCAGGTCAGGTATGCGAATGTGAATGTGGATACGTACCGCCATTTCGGCAGGCTGGGCATGGGTGCGGTATTTGGCAGCAAGAACCTGAAAGCCATCGTTATATCAGGGACCGAAGAGGTAGAATTGCCGGATATGCCCGCCTACAAGAAGATGTACAGCAAACTCTATGGAGAAGTGGTGGATACCGAAGTCATGGATAAATACCATGACCTGGGCACGGCTGCCAATATCAATGTACTGAACCGGTTGAAAGGGCTTCCCACCAAGAACCTCAAGCAGTCGCACTTTGAGAATGCCGAGAGTATTTCTGGCGAATACTTTGCAGATAACCTGTTGCTGCGAAAGATAGCATGCAGTAACTGTCCTATCGGGTGTATTCACATCGCTATGCTCAAGACGCAATTCCAAAAGGGGCACGAATTCGAGGTATCCCATATCAGTTATGATTATGAACTCATCTATTCCCTGGGTACGAACCTTGGTATCACCATGGGTGAGGATGTGCTGCGTCTTATTGACAGGTGTGAACAGCATGGTCTTGATATCATGAGCACCGGAGGTGTACTGGCATGGGCCACTGAAATGTATGAACGCGACCTTATCACACCACCCGATACCCTGGGCTTATCACTGCGTTGGGGTGATACTGATAATTACCTGAAAATGATAGACCGCATTGTTGAAATGCCAAACAAGTTTTACCAGGCCATGGCAAAAGGTACTGCAGTAGCAGCAGCAGAATATGGCGGCGAAGACTTTGCCATAAACCTGGGGCGTCTTGAAATTGCAGGGTACCATACAGGGCCGGCTTCAATAGTGGGACAGATAGTAGGTGTGCGGCATTCCCATCTGGACAATGGGGGATACAGCATAGACCAGAAAGCTTCCAGCCAGCAGTTGAGCGAAGAACAAATGGTGGACAAACTCATTTATGAGGACTACTGGCGAATGGTCAATAATAGTCTGGTATGCTGCCTGTTTGCCAGGGGTGTTTATGGTGAGCAGAACATGGTAGATGCTCTTGAATGTGTAGGTATCAAAAAGACCAGGGACGAACTTGAGGCAATAGGCAGGGAGATATTCCTTGCAAAATATAAGTTTAAGGAACGGGAAGGGTTTGATATAGATAAAGTATCAGTTCCTGCACGGTTTTTTGAGACTGTGTCTCAGTTGGGCATGGTAAAAAAGGATACTGTGGATAATATGCTGAAATTATACCGGAAAAAGACTGGGATATAAATATAAATGCAAATACAAATTTGTTTAGAGTGGAAATGGGTGTGGGGAAATGGATTTCAATCAGGAAAGGATAACAACAGTCCATGATTTCAGGATAGATGAGAAGACCATAATATCCTCTCTGGAAGAGCTGGCAGAGGAGCGTCCGATGACGCTGTTGATACCAATGCTCTATGAAGAGATA
>JAUWTY010000151.1 GCA_030614485.1 Methanosarcinales archaeon
GATATTATCATGGCTTCGGTTGAAGCTGTACTGGAAGGCATAAACAGGCTGATAAAATAACTTATGATAACAACATTAATGTATTAAAACCACTACCTCAATACAGGTTATGTTGGCCTTATAATTATTTTGGCCGCATTATCATAATTGATGTATAAGAACAATAATAGGAGGAAAATACAGATGGGTAAAAAGACGAGAATGACCGGGGCAAAAGCCCTTATCGAATCTCTGTACGCCGAGAAAGTTGACGTGATATTCGGGTACCCAGGTGGTGTACTACTACCCATCTATGATGAATTATTCGATGCAGACATAAACCATATACTTGTCAGGCATGAACAGGCAGCAGCACATGCTGCAGACGGGTATGCACGTGCCACAGGCAAGGTTGGCGTCTGCCTGGCAACTTCTGGTCCTGGTGCCACGAACCTGGTTACTGGTATCGCCACTGCTTATATGGACTCAGTACCCATGGTTGCCATTACTGGACAGGTACCAAGTTCTATGATAGGAAATGATGCATTCCAGGAGGCTAATATTACCGGCATTACACTTCCAATTACAAAGCACAATTATCTGGTTACTGATGTTAACGACCTGCCGCGGATCATAAAAGAGGCTTTCCACATCGCTTCAACAGGCAGGCCCGGTCCGGTACTTATCGATATTCCCAAGGACATTACTACGGATGAACTGGATTTCGAATATCCAGAATCGGTTGAACTGCGGGGATATAAACCCACCAAGACCGGACACAAAAAACAGGTAAAAAGGGCAGCAGATATCATTTCAAAGGCCAAGCAACCTGTAATATATGTGGGTGGCGGGATAATTGCAGCTGAAGCCACTAAAGAACTGCTGGAACTTGCACAGGCCATTAATGCACCCGTGACAACTACTCTCATGGGTAAAGGCGCATTTCCAGATGACAACCCATTGTGTGTCGGGATGCCAGGCATGCATGGTACAAAGTATGCCAATTATGCTATCCAGGAATCCGATGTGTTGATAGCTGTTGGTGTCAGGTTCGATGACAGGGTGACTGGCAAGGTAGAATCTTTTGCTCCCAATGCACAAATCATTCATATTGACATCGACCCGGCAGAAATAAGTAAGAATGTGCGGGTGGATATTCCAATTGTCGGTAATGCGAAATCAGTGCTGAAGATGCTTGTGGAATTTATCAGTGAGGAACTGGGCGGCAAGACCAATACCGCAACCTGGGTAAAGAAGGTTGAAAAATGGAAAAAACAGTATCCATTGTATTACCATAAAGATGATAAATTAAAGCCGCAATACATCATGGAGCAGATAAATGAGTTGTACCCGGATAGCATTATAGTTACAGAAGTAGGGCAGAACCAGATGTGGGCGGCACAGTATTTCAAGTATAAAGAGCCGAGGACTTTCATTTCATCTGGGGGTTTGGGTACCATGGGTTATGGTTTCCCGGCCTCCATGGGTGTTAAGATGGGACATCCGGATAAGGTCGTATTTGACATTTCCGGAGATGGTTCGTTCCAGATGAACAGCCAGGAACTTGCAACAGTGGTACAGAACGATATCCCGGTCATCGTGGCCATTTTCAATAATGGATTCCTGGGAATGGTCCGGCAGTGGCAGGAGTTGTTCTTTGAGCAGAGATATTCTTTTACCTGCATTGATGACAGTGTTGATTTTGTCAAACTGGCAGAGGCTTATGGTGCGCTGGGTTTAAGGGTTACGAAACCTGCAGAGGTTGGACCTGCATTAAAGGAAGCCGTAAAATCCGGCCGCCCAACTGTAATTGATTTTGTAGTCGAGCGGGAAGAGAATGTGTACCCTATGGTCCCGGCAGGTGCGGCTATTAATGAAATGCTTGACCTGGAGGTTCAATCATGAAACACACACTTGCTGTGCTGGTAGAGAATAAACCGGGTGTGCTGGCAAGGGTATCTGGACTATTCAGCCGCAGGGGATTTAATATTGAAAGCCTGGCTGTAGGTATTACAGACAATCCTGATATTTCAAGGATGACAATTGTGGTTTCAGGTGATGACCGTGTACTGGATCAGGTTACCAAACAATTGAACAAGCTTATTGATGTGATAAAAGTCAGTGACCTTGACCCGGCCGAAGCAATTGACCGTGAACTTGCTCTGTTCAAGGTTAAGGTGGATAAAGGCAACCGTTCTGAGGTTATACAAATTGTCGAAGTTTTCAGGGCGCAGATCGTTGATGTTGGTGTCAAGACCATGATTGTTGCTGTAACCGGAACTGGGGATAAGATTGATGCTATCGAAAAGCTTTTGCGCAATTTCGGTATCATTGAAGTGGTACGGACCGGTAAGATATCCATGAATCGCGGTGCAAAGACTGTGAAATTAGAAAAATAACATATATGATTATTGTCAATTAGTAAATTAAATTTTATTTTAAGTACAGGAGAGATAATAAATGGTAAATATGTATTATGATTCAGATGCTGACCTTGGTGTGTTGAAAGGGAAGACCATAGCAGTAATTGGGTACGGTAGCCAGGGTCATGCCCAGGCACAGAACTTGCATGATTCAGGCCTCAATGTAGTGGTTGGACTCAGGGAAGGCAGTAGTTCATGGGCAAAAGCTGAAGCTGATGGCCTGACTGTAAAGACTGTATCAGATGCAGCAGCAATGGCTGATGTTGTACAGATGCTTGTACCTGACGAGATTGCAGCAGACATATATGCAAATGATATTGCACCTAATCTTCAATCCGGGAATGCACTGTCTTTTTCCCATGGGTTCAATATCCATTACAACCAGATTGTTCCACCTGCTGATGTAGATGTGTTCATGGTGGCTCCAAAGAGTCCAGGGCATCTGGTCAGGCGAACTTATGTGGAAGGCAACGGCGTGCCAGGCCTGCTGGCAGTACACCAGGATGCCACCGGTAAGGCCAGACAGATAGGAATGGCTTATGCAAGGGGTATTGGCTGCACCAGGGCCGGTGTGATTGAGACCACGTTTTTGGAAGAGACTGAGACTGACCTGTTCGGTGAGCAGGTTGACCTGTGCGGCGGTACGGTCAGCATGATCAAGGCATCATTCGAAACACTTGTAGATGCAGGTTACCAGCCCGAGATAGCTTACTTCGAGACTTTGCATGAACTGAAGCTTATAGTTGACCTGATTCACGAAGGCGGACTTGCCAAGATGTGGGATTCAGTGTCAAATACTGCAGAATACGGCGGTATGACCGTGGGTCCACAAATCATAAATGAGGAGTCAAGGCTTGCCATGGAAGAAGCCCTGTACAGGATACAGAGTGGCGAGTTTGCCAGGGAGTTCGTACTTGAGGGTAAGGCAAACAGTCCGGTGCTCAAGGC
>JAUWTY010000003.1 GCA_030614485.1 Methanosarcinales archaeon
GGAGGACATGCCATGGTGGACCCCGGGCTCATGGAAGACATTGTGCAGGACGTAGTACTTCTGCGCTATGTAGGCATCCATCCCATTATCGTTCACGGTGGCGGTCCCGAGATAACTGAGAAAATGGAAGTGATGGGCAAGAAAAGCGAATTCGTGGCAGGACTGCGTATCACTGATGACGAGACCATGGAGATAGCCCGCATGGTACTGGTGGGTAACATCAACACCCGCATCGTATCGGCCATCGGTACCTATGGCGGTAAGGGACTTGGGCTCTCAGGCAAGGACGGCCGGCTCATCATGGCCAAAAAGAAAGCCCTCCAGCGCGTCACCGTCGAGGGCAGGGAGCATGACGTGGACCTGGGCTGGGTAGGTGATGTGGAAGTTATCAATCCGGAGATACTTGTAATAGCGGCAGGCAAGGGTTACATTCCGGTCGTTGCACCTATTGCCATGGACGAGCAGGGCAACAGCCTGAACATCAATGCTGATACCGTGGCCGGCGACATAGCTGCAGCCATGCGGGCCAAGAAACTCATACTCATGACCGATGTGCCAGGTGTGCTGCGGGACCCTGCCAAAGAATCCACCCGCATCTCACGTATACAGTTAGAGCATATCGAGGACATGATCGGGAACGGTACCATTGCCGGGGGAATGATTCCAAAAGTACTCTCAGCAGCAGGTGCGGTGGAAAAAGGTGTGGATAAAGTACATATCATTGACGGCAGCAAGTCCCATAGTATACTGCTGGAACTGTTCACTGACCAGGGTATAGGGACAATGATATTCCACTGAAAAAGCAACCCGGTTTTAATACAGTTAAGCATATAAGGTATCCGAAGTCTATTAGGTCAAATCGTATTTATGGAGTAACGACCATTGAGCAAAAAGACCAAAGGTGCAAAGAAGGGATTCTGGGAAAAGGCCAAGGAATCAGCGGGCCAGCAGCAGGCATTGGCCGAGCGTAAGAAAGTTTCAAAGCAAAAGTCAGTAGACACTCAGTCCACACCAAAACCCGCCCAACCCATAGAAAAGACACCAGAGGAGAAGACAAAGCTCCATAAAGAAGGAATTGTAAAGACGATAGTTCCAGCTTTAATAGGGACAGTTGCCGGATTTTTCAGTCTTATTAGCATGGGGGATGGTACTGAATATCCCTGGTTCTCTATCCTGGTCTTTGTGATAATTTTCTCATACTATGCCCAGCGCATAGTATACCCATTAATAGGACTGGATATAAAAGGATTCGGCAAAAAGGACTGGTTTTATGTTGAGTTCATGGCCGTCATTTTCTGGCTTGTAATCTGGACACTACTGCTCAACCCTCCCCTTTGAACCATTTTGAGGTGTAATCTCTGTGAGGATAGCCATAGTTAATAAGGACAGGTGCCAGTTCAAGAAATGCGGTCACGAATGTATTAATTTTTGTCCCAGGGTACGTACCGGGGACGAGACCGTAGTTATAGGTGAGGATGGCAAGGCCGTAATATCAGAAGAACTCTGTGTAGGCTGTGGGATCTGTATCAAAAAATGTCCTTTTGATGCAATTATGATTATAGGGCTGCCCGAAGAACTGGACAACCCTGTGCACAGGTATGGAACCAACGGGTTTGCGCTGTACGGGCTGCCTACACCGGTACAGGGCAAGGTCACAGGTATCCTTGGCCCCAACGGAGTGGGAAAATCCACTGCCGTCAATATCTTAAGCGGTATCATGATGCCCAACCTGGGCAAAGACGACACTACCTGGGACGAAGTGCTGGAAATATATTCTGGCTCTGGTATGTACGAATATATGAAGACCCTATCAGAAGGTAACATCAAAGCATCACATAAACCGCAATATGTTGATAACATCCCCAAGGCAGTGAAAGGGAAAGTATCACAACTGCTCAATAAGGCCGATGAGCGGGGTATCATGGACGAAATGGCCAGCAAGCTTGAGATTGAGCATGTGCTGAACAGGGACATTAAAGACCTATCCGGAGGTGAACTTCAAAGGGTGGCACTGGCAGCATGTGTAAGCCGGGAAGCTGATTTCTATTTTATTGACGAGATTAGTCCTTACCTTGACATATATCAGCGTATCAATTCGGCACGTATTATTCAGGAACTGGCAGATACCAGTGCAGTGATGGTGATAGAACATGACCTGGCCCTGCTTGACCAGCTGGCAGATACCGTACATATAGCCTATGGTATTCCTGCCGGTTACGGTGTGATCACCCAGCCAAAAGGTGTGAGGGTAGCCATCAACCAGTACCTTCATGGTTTTCTGGCAGAGGAGAACGTACGATTGCGCACCGAGGCTATCGAGTTTGAGGAGCATCCGCCACGGGAACAAAAAGATATTCCCACCCTGCTTGAATTTAGCAGGTTCACCAAGAAATACGGTGATGACGGGTTTGAACTGGTGGTGGGAAGCGATACGCTTGGTAGTGAAATAAAACAGGGTGAGGTTATTGGTATTGTGGGACCAAATGGGATAGGAAAAACCACTTTTGTCCAAATTCTGGCTGGCGAAGAAACACCCACTACTGGCAGTCTTGAGACTGACCTTACCATCGCGTACAAACCCCAGTACTTGAAAGGTGACTATCCCGTAAAAGTTAGGGACTTCCTGCGTGGTATTAACACAAAATTCGATACCAGTTATTACCAGACCGAGATAATCAAGCCGCTGCAGCTGGACGGCTTTATGGACCAGCTGCTGACTGAACTATCGGGTGGTGAATTGCAGCGTGCTGCCATTGCTGCCTGTCTTGGCAAGAATGCTGACCTGTATATTTTTGATGAGCCCAGTGCACACCTGGATGTGGAACAACGTGCCCTGGCAACCAGGGTTATCCGGCGGTTCGCTGAAAATAATAACGTGACTGCCATGGTAGTTGACCATGATATATATATGATTGACATGCTGTCCGAGAGGCTTGTGGTGTTTGAGGGACAACCGGGAGTAATGGGTGAGGTCCACGGGCCATTTGATATGCGTGAAGGTATGAACCTGTTTTTGAAGAACCTGAATATTACATTCAGGCGGGATGACGAGACCAGAAGGCCCAGGGTGAACAAACCTGGTTCCAAACTGGACAGGCAGCAAAAATCTATGGGTGAATATTATTATGCATTGGAATAGAGTCAAAAGTTGCGACGGTACACCCAACCGCAGCAGAGCTGCGGAGTATAGTTATTTAGATCAAGAGCATACTTCCATCCATAATGATTGATTTTGTAAACGGTAGCTGCTAAAACATGAGTTCCAGTGCTGCCTGCCCGGTCATTCCCTCTTGAATTCCTAAGTTTTGGGCGGCTGTTGTGGATTCTACCACACTAGCTGCCAGTACGTCATCAAAACTGCCAACACCTGTTACTTTTACGGCCACGTCACCCAGCCGCTGGGCTGTATCAATGTTCAGGTAGCCGCACATGACAAAACCTTTTGGTGCCTTAATGACCAGTAATGGAGCGTGTTCCATATCCATTTTTAACCCCACAGCGGTGCCATTTTTAAGTTCGATAGGTTCAATGAGCATATTTAATCTATCTTTTTAAGGTCAGTGGACTGGCAGGTTGGACAGGACAGTTTGGAGCCCATACCCTTGAATTTATTACCGCATGCATTACATTCATAACTTGACATAGCCGTGCCACTCATATCAACACTATCAGCAGTACTCGAATCAACAAAACACATATTAATTACCTCAATTAACAGAATTCTATTATAGGTTATAAGATTACTGCCCGTGTGCCAAACACTTATATATCTCTACTGTTATCATAACCGGAAAGTATAGATGATACCTTCACAAGCGGTTAAACCACGGTCAAACCTGACAATACTTATACCTTCATCCCTGACATCAGAGTCAAAGGATGAGAAAATAAGGGCATACAAGGTTGGCCAGATCGCGAGGGCGGCATCGGTGTTTCGGGTCGGTAATATTATTATCTACCGGGATTCGCAGTTCGATGACAGCAGGTTTATAGATTTGCTGCTGCGGTATGCAGAAACTCCACAGTATCTGCGCAAACACCTGTTCCCACTCCGGAAGGAGCTGAAGTACGCCGGAATATTACCTCCGCTGCGTACACAACATCATCCAACAGCATCAAAATCATCTGACCTCACTGATGGAGAATTCCGCGTTGGGGTCGTGGTCCCAGGACCAAAGAAGAGCGAGACAAAAGTCGGATCTGACACAGTCACATGGGTCGATATCGGTGTAGATAGCCCGGTTCCCCTCAAACCTTCCTCAAGGAAGGTACAAAAGGGCGAGCGTGTCAATGTCAGGATTTTTTCGCGACGACCGATACAAGTTGAACTTGTAGAAACGGACAATATCCCTGTGTACTGGGGATACCGGACAGCAATTGAAGACAGCCTTACAGGGGCACTGGATAAAATATCCAGACAGGATGCCCTGATATTGGCCACCTCACGGGAAGGCCGGGTACTTGATACCCCGTTCCTTGAGGAATTGGGCAAGCAAGCGAGGTTAAAGTCATATACTGTTGTGGTATTCGGTTCACCCAAACAGGGTGTGGAGTCCATATTAGCAAGAGAGGGTACAGACCTCTCAAAATATCAGTGTGAAACACTGAATACCGTACCCGGACAGGGCACAGCAACTGTAAGGACAGAAGAAGCCGTGTGGGCCACACTGTCAATGCTGAACCTGGTAAGGTAGGGTTAAAGCGGTAATAAATCGCGATTAATAGCAAATTCCAGGAGATTAAGGAGGAAAACAATGGCAAACGTACACAGACCAAGGCGAGGTTCCCTGGCATTCAGTCCCAGAAAAAGGGCAAAGAGTCAGGTACCTACAATAAGATCATGGTCCGAAAGTGATGGAGAACCAAAAATGGGTGGTTTTGCAGGATACAAGGTCGGCATGAGCCATGTGATAATGATGGATGATAAGCCGAAAAGCCTTACAGAAGGTATGGAGATATCAGTACCTGTAACGGTGCTTGAAGTACCTGCCATGAAGATTGCAGCTATCAGGGTGTATGGCAAGACAGGACCCTATGGCACAAAGATACTCGGTGAAGCTCTATCCAATGAACTTGACCCAACACTGGATCGAAAAATAATCCGGCCAAAGAAATCCAAACCGGACAAAGCTCTTGCCAGTATAGACAAACTGGTAGAAGAGGGAAGGGTGGAAAATATTCACGTAATTACTTATACACTACCATCCCAGATATCAGGAGTACCAAAGAAAAAACCTGATGTGATGGAGAACAGGATTGTTGGCGGAGACGTTGCAGCAAGGCTTGAATATGCCAAATCTATCCTTGGTAAATCGGTAACTGTTTCTGACGTATTCAGCTCAGGCGATATTGTGGACACCTCTGCCATTACCATTGGCAAGGGCACACAGGGGCCTGTTAAAAGATGGCATATAAATTTGATGAAAGGCAAGCACAGCAGGCAGGGAAGTCTCAGGCAGATAGGTACACTCGGACCCTGGAATCCATCCAGGGTAAGCTGGAGAGTACCTCAACTGGGCCAGACCGGCTATCACCAGAGGACAGAATATAATAAACGTATCCTCAAGATCGGTGAGAAAAGTGAAGAAGTAACTCCTACAGGCGGGTTTTTGAATTATGGAGAAGTGAATGGCGAATATCTGCTCATCAAGGGCAGTGTACCTGGTCCTAAAAAGCGTCTTGTCAGGTTAAGACCGGGAATCAGGTCTGAGATTAAGAATGCAGGTGTGCCACAAATTTCACATATCAGTGTGGAGTCGAAACAGGGGTGAGATAGATGAGCAAGGCAAAAATCATGGATTTAACAGGAGCACAAAAAGGTGAAATAGAGCTCCCTGAAGTATTTGATGAGATTTACAGGCCTGACCTGATTAAAAAGGCAGTACTGGCTGCTCAGGCTAACAGGTTACAGGTTTACGGTCCTACCCCTTATGCCGGTATGCAGACCTCAGCAGATAATGCGGGTCCAGGCAGAGGTTCTGCCAGGGTGCCAAGGATTAAGAACGGTAACAGGGTTGCCCGAATATGTCAGGCAAGAGGCGGCAGGAAAGCCCATCCACCAAAGGTGGAGAAAGATTACTCTGAGAAGATCAATAAGAAGGAACGCTTAAAAGCCATTAATTCGGCAATAGCGGCCACTGGCAATGTTGAACTGACAAAGCAGCGCGGGCACAGGTTCGATACAGAACTGCCCATAGTTGCTGTGGATGAGTTCCAGGATGTCAAGACCACAAAAGAGGTTACAGGTTTCATGGAAACCATCAATGTGTTCGAGGATGTCATGCGTGCCAAGAACGGTAAGCATATCAGGGCAGGCGGCGGCAAGAGACGCGGTCGCAAGTACAAGAGACCCAAGAGCTTGCTCATAGTGGTGGGCCAGGATAATGGCATCGTACGGGCAGCACGGAATTTACCCGGAGTGGATGTGGTGATGGTCAACAGGCTGAACGCAGAACTGTTGGCACCGGGAACCCATGCAGGCAGGTTGGCCATCTGGACCGAATCTGCCATACAGGCACTGGGGGGGGTGGCGTAGATGTCTGCCATCAAACATCCCTTTGTCACAGAAAAGGCGACCTATCATATCGAGGACAACAACAAGTTGCAGTTCATAGTGGACATTAACGCTACCAAGGACCAGATAAAGCGGGAGATAGAAGAACTCTACAACATCCCCATTATCAGCGTGAATACCATGATAACCATGAAAGGCAAGAAAAAGGCCATCGTCTCCTTTGAAGGTGACAATACTGCCGGTGAGTTGGCTTCAAAACTTGGTATATTCTAAGGAGAGGTGAAAGGTATGGGAAAGAGAATTATCTCACAGAACCGAGGAAAAGGGACACCCACGTACCGGGCACCCTCCCACAGGTTCAAAGCTGAACTTAAACACATTAAGGTAGACAAAGATCAAACAGTCACCGGGGATGTCATCGAGATTTTGCATGACACTGCCCGCTCTGCCCCCATTGCGAGGGTGAAACTGGATAACGGGGAAGAACGACTGATACTCGTTCCTGAAGGTATTGCAGTCGGACAGCAGATTTCCTGCGGGATATCTGCCGAGGTCAAGGCGGGCAATACATTGCCACTGGGGGAGATACCTGAAGGTGTGCTGGTATGTAACATTGAAAATAAGCCGGGAGACGGCGGACAGTTCGCCCGCTCAAGCGGTGTATATGCTGTGCTGGTCGCTCATGATGTGGGCAAGAGTGTAGTACAGCTTCCAAGTGGTGTGATGAAGTGGTTGAGCCCACTTTGCAAAGCTACCATCGGTGTGGTGGCTGGCGGCGGCAGGACCGATAAACCATTTGTAAAGGCTGGAAAGAAATATCATAAACTGAAAACAAGGGCTGCAAAGTATCCCCGGGTATGTGGTGTGGCAATGAATGCCATAGACCACCCATTTGGTGGCGGCGGATGGCAGCATCCAGGTAGACCCACGACAGTGAGTAGAAGAGCGCCACCGGGCCGGAAGGTCGGTTCGATAGCTGCAAAGCGAACAGGAAAGAGGTGAGAAGGTATGGCAAAGAAAACATCCACCAAACTCCCAAAGAGAAAAGGTGAATATACTTATCGCGGAAAGACCGTTGATGAGCTTAAGACATTAAGCACTGAAGAGTTTTCCAAAATTATCCCTGCAAGACAGCGCAGGACAATAAAACGCGGACTTAGCGATGAACATAAAAAGATAATGCAGAAGGTCAAAGATGGTGAGACCACCATCAGGACGCATAGAAGGGATATGCTAATATTCCCTGACATGGTAGGTCTCAATCTGGAGATATATAATGGTAAGAGCTTCGAGAAGGTCGAGGTCATGCCAGAGATGATGGGGCATTATTTTGGGGAGTATTCCATGACCCGTAGGCGCGTGAGCCACGGTTCAGCTGGTGTTGGTGCTACCAAGTCCAGTAAGTTCGTACCATTGAAGTGATGGAGGTAAAAGGATGTCAAGAATTCAATATTCAGTTCAGACAGACCCGGAAACTACATCCACTGCAATGGGTCATGAATTACATATCTCACCCAGGCATTCCAGGGAGATATGCAGGGCCATCAAGGGTATGAAGACTGAACGTGCAAGGCACTATCTTGGGGAAGTGGCTGCTCTAAAACAGGCAGTACCGTTTAAGCGGCACAATGACGGTATGGGGCACCGCAAGGGTCCCATGGCTGCTGGCAGGTACCCCCAGAAAGCTGCTAAAGAATTTATCAAGATTCTGGTAAATGCAGAGGCCAACGCTGAATATAAGGGGCTTGACCCCCAGCGTATGAAGATCAGTCACATCTCAACCAAACAAGGACGTGTGATACATGGTTACAGGGCCAGGGCACGGGGTAGCTCTTCACCTAAGAACACAGAGACAGTGAACATAGAAGTAGTACTCCAGGAGGTGCAGTAAACATGGGAATTGAGAGAAAGTTCGTACAGGATGGGCTGACCAAGGCAAGGATCAACGAGTATTTCACCAAACAGCTCGAACGTGCCGGATACGGTGGAATGGTCATGAACCGTACACCCATGGGCACCCAGATAACCCTGTTAGCAGAGAAACCAGGAATGGTCATAGGTAAAGGTGGTAAGACCATACAGCGCCTGACCAGGGACATGTCATATATTTTCAATGTGGACAATCCACAGATCGAGGTGCAGGAAGTAAAAGTACCTGAACTCAATGCACAGATGATGGCAAACCGCCTGGCAAATGCTCTTGAGAGAGGATGGTATTTCAGGAAAGCGGGGCACAATATGCTGAGCCGTATCATGGATTCCGGGGCACTGGGTTGCCAGATTGTAATCTCTGGAAAACTTACCGGTCCTCGGTCAAGGGTTTCCAAGATGGTTGAAGGTTACATTAAACATGCAGGCAAGCCTGCTGAGGAACTTGTGGATTCGGGTTATGCTATGGCAGTAAAGAAATTAGGCGCTATCGGTTGCAGTGTACGCATCGTACCCCCGGGCACCGTACTTCCTGGCAAGTTCCATATGCTAAAAGAGACGGCTCCTGAAGTTGCTGAACCTGAAGTAAAGGAAAGCATCAAAGAGGTTGTCGAAAAGGCTCCTGATAAAAAGGAGGCTAAGATGGCCAATCTTAGACAGGTCGGCAGTATCTGGGAGCACAGGCATGACGACATGGACTGGCATCCAATGTCCAGACCACACGATACACCTGCAGATGCCAAACCAGAAGAGGTTGTTGAAGCACAACCCGAAGCAAAGCCCACGGGAGAGACCAAAGTGACCAATGAGGCACCAACCGAAACAGGGGTTAATACTGCCGTACAGCCAGAGGGTGAAACAGCGGTTAACGAGCAGACACGTGACAACAACGGTGTTGAAGAGCACAAGCACGAAGGCTATGATTACTGGCATCCGTCCAAAAGAATGCACAAGGTCGAAGGAGATGATGAGTGATGGCCATACTGCGAGTGGATGAGATACAGAATATGAGCCTTGAGGAGAGACTGGATGAACTGGATACTCTTAACGCTGAACTCATAAGAGAGCGTGCCGTTGCATCGGCTGGCGGTGCACCTGAAAACCCGGGTCGCATCGGTGAGATACGCAGGGCCATTGCAAGGATCAAAACCATACAAACAGAAATAGGTGAATAATCGGAGGTAATACATGCAGATTACACCCCAAAACCTCATCCATCATGAACTGATAGGGCTTGAGGCTGAGGTGGTGGACTGCTCAAACACTGCTCAAATAGGAATTAGAGGAAAAGTGATTGACGAAACTAGAAACACAATACGCATTGATGTGGGTGACAGGCGCGTTAAGACTGTGCCCAAGTCCCATACTCAATTCATGTTCACAATACCCGCAAGTGATGGTAGACGTTACCTGCCAGACACAAATGTGTGGGTAAGAGTGGATGGAACTTTATTGCTCTCACAACCCGAAAATCGCATTCAATCAAAGTTCAAGAAAACTATCAGGCGAAGAGTAAATCTCTAAAATACAAATATTGAGGTATATAATAATGACACGAAATATAGGGCTGGACGTCGAAGCTCCCTCTGGGGAGTGCACTGACATCAACTGTCCTTTCCATGGTACATTACCCGTAAGGGGCCAGGTTTTTACCGGGTCGGTAGTGGCCAGTAAAATGGATAAGACAGTTGTAGTGAAACGGATGTTCGAGAAGCTCATCCCAAAATATGAGCGACACGAGAAGAGACAATCAAAGATTCATGCCCATAACCCCCCATGCATTGATGCAAAAGAGGGAGATGAGGTAAAGATTGCAGAATGCAGGCCTTTGAGCAAGACCAAGACCTTTGTGGTTATCGAGGTGACGAAATGAGAGGTATGAAAGCAAATATACCACGTGCCTTGAATGCTGGTGCCTTGCTGGATTGTGTGGATAATACAGGTGCCAGGCAGGTAAAGCTCATATCTGTGAAGAAATATCGTGGTGTCAAGAACAGGCATCCTAAAGGTGGTATCGGTGACATGCTGGTGGTCAGTGTTAAGAAAGGCACGCCAGAAATGCGCAAACAGGTATTGAAAGCAGTCGTAGTGCGACAGAAGAAAGAGTTCAGGCGACCGGACGGTCTGAGGGTATCTTTTGAGGATAATGCTGTGGTTATCACGGATGATGAAGGCATACCTAAAGGAACAGATATTAAGGGTCCGGTGGCCAGGGAAGCTGCAGAGCGGTTTACTAAGATCGCATCAGTTGCTTCTATTATAGTGTGAGGTGTGCTGTATGAAGATTGAATCAACACAACCAAGAAAACAGCGCAAAGCACGGTATAACGCAAAGTTGCACCAGCGCCAGAAACTGATGAGCGCTTTTTTGTCCCCTGATTTGCGGGCAAAGTACAACAAGCGTAACCTGCCTGTCAGGGAAGGAGATACTGTTATGATTATGCGAGGGGACCACACAGGTACTGAAGGAAAAGTGGAACTGGTAAATTTAAAACACATTACTATTGTTGTGGAGGGTGTAAGTGTGCCAAAAGCAGACGGCACCGAAGTACCCAGACCTGTACATCCATCCAATGTAATGATCACCAAGCTTGACCTGAGTGATGATATTCGAGAACTGACATTATCAAGAGGAGGCGAAGAACAGTGAGCAGACATCTTAAAAGAATCGCTTCTCCAAAGAGTTGGCCCGTATCCAAGAAGACCAATATCTGGATCACAAAACCCAATCCAGGCCCCCATTCAGGTAAACAAGCACTACCATTGGGAGTACTTCTCAGGGATATACTGAAACTGGCAGATAATTTGAGGGAAGCCAAACGAATTTTACACGAAGGCAATGTGCTGGTTGATGGGATAGTAAGGAAAGACTACAAATTCCCTATAGGTGTCTTTGATGTAATCCAGGTTCCTAAGGTTGGGATAAGTTACAGAATACTCCTGGACCCTAAAGGCAGGTTAATGGTCAATGAGCTGGATGTGGAAAATCCAAAGAAACCGTGCAAGATACTGAACAAGACCACTATAAAAGGTGCCAGGGTACAATTGAACCTCCATGATGGTACAAATATCATTGCCAGCAATGACTATAAGTCTAATGATACGGTCATCTTGAATATTCCTGATAAGAGTATAGACAAGCATATCAAATACGAACCTGGTAATAAGGCGGTCATTACTGGCGGTACCCATTCAGGGCAACTTGCCAGCATCACTGATATAAAGAAAGTGCGCAGTAGCAGGCACAACATGGTTGTGCTTACAAGGGATGATGGTACTGATTTCGAGACTATCGAGGACTATGTGTTCGTGGTGGGAACTGATAAACCAGAGTTCAATCTGGGAGGTGCTATCCATGAGTGAGAGTAATGTGATGAGAACGCCCAAGGTCGATAAACTTACTGTCCATATTGGTGTGGGCGAGAGTGGTGAGAACCTTAACAATGCTGAGGATATACTCAATACCATTGCCCACCAGCAAGGAGTAAGGACCAAGGCCAAAAGAACAATGCTGGCGTTCAGTATAAAGAAGCATGAACCTATTGGCTGTAAAGTTACCCTGAGGGGTGAATTGGCAGAGAATTTCTTGAGGACCAGCCTGGGGATCATTGAGAACCAGTTAAAAGAATCACAATTCGATAATACTGGCAATTTCAGTTTTGGGATTGAGGAACATACAGATTTTCCTGAATTGAAATATGATCCCAAGATTGGTATTTTTGGTATGGATGTAACAGTATCCCTGATCAGACCCGGTTATCGGGTGGTCAGGCGTAAGATACAGAAACAGAAGGTTCCAAACAGCCATAAGTTGACTAAACCGGATGCCATTGCATATATTAAGGGTGCATATGGAGTGGAGGTACTGGCATGAATAAAAAAACAGTAGCTCAAACAGAACAGAAGTTCGGCCGGGGTGCTAATGAATGTAAGAGATGCGGCCGGAAACAGGGACTTGTAAGGAAATATGGAATATACCTGTGTCGTCAGTGTTTCAGAGAAATGGCTCCGGACATGGGATTTACCAAGAATTCATGAGGTGAAAAAATATGGTATTATTAGACCCATTAGCAGATGCCCTCTCCACAATGAAGAATGCGGAGAGCACAGGCAAGTCCCATTGCATCATTCATCCTGCTTCCAAATTGATCGGAAATGTACTGAAGGTCATGCAGGATATGGGATATGTGGGACAGTTCGAGTTCATAGACGACGGCATGGCCGGTATGATAAAAGTTGAACTCATTGGAAAGATAAACAAATGCGGAGTCATAAAACCCAGATCAGCAGTTGGGTACAGGGACTTTGAGAAATGGGAGAAACGCTACCTCCCAGCCAGCAATTTCGGTGCTCTGATATTGACTACACCTAATGGTGTGCAGTCTCATAATGACGCCAGGGCCCAGACGGTTGGCGGTCAGTTGCTTGCATACGTATACTGAGGTGTGACATAATGGTTAAGGAGATAAAAAGAGCCGTGGAAATTCCGGATGCGGTGAATGTGGTGATGGATGGCAGTATGTGTACTGTCACAGGTCCAAAAGGCACCATGTCCCGCTCACTCTGGTATCCCGGTATCGTTATAGAACTGGTTGATAACCAGGTTACGGTGGATTCACCCAATCCGAGGAAAAAACAGCAGGCCATGATTGGTACGATTTCGTCACACATCAACAATATGATAAGAGGTGTCACTGATGGCTTTACTTATACTATGAAAATGGTATATTCTCACTTCCCTATCCAGTTGAAGGTTGAGGCCGGTGCCTTGAATATCGGGAATTTCCTTGGCGAGAAAAAGCCGAGAAAGGCCAGGATAATGGGAGAGACAAAGGTGGATGTTAAAGGCGATGAGTTAGTGGTAACCGGTATCAACATTGAAGATGTTGGACAGACCGCTGCTAATATCCAGCAGGCGACCAAAATAAAGAGATTTGACCCCAGGGTATTCCAGGACGGAATATATGTGGTGGAGAAGACGACAGCGTAGGTGATCATAATGGAAGATACGATAATCGAAGAATTCACTTCACTCAAAGGGGTCGGCGAATCCAAGGCTAAGGCTCTGTATGAAGCAGGATATAATTCATTTGAGGACCTGAACAAAGCCACAGTCGAGGAGTTATCTGAAATTAAAGGGATAACTGAGGCCCTGGCTGAGCAGGTATTGGATGAAGTGTCCCATTTTACTGATGAAGTCAATGCAGAAGAAGCTGAAGATGTAAAGGTTGAAGAAGAATTAGAAGACGTTGGAGAGGTTGAGGAAGCAGAAGCAGAGGAAGAGTTTGAGGAAGAGACCAAAGTCGTTCCCACTGCAGAACTTGAGCTGGAACCTGGATCCAAGAGGCTTCTCAATGTCAGGAAGAGACAAAAACTCAAGAAACCACACTTTGTCCAGACCGACCAGCATAAGAAAAAGAAATTAAAGGATGTCTGGAGAAAGCCCAGAGGATTGCATAATAAGAAACGGAAGTACATCCTCGGTAAAGGCGAGATGGCAAGACCAGGATACGGCAGTCCTGCGGCAGTCAGGGGATTGCATCCATCTGGCTTTGAGGAAGTCCTGCTATCCAGGGCCAAGGACCTTGACAATGTTGATCCTGCTACGCAGGCTATTCGTATTGCCAGGACCGTAGGACAGCGAAAGCGCATGGATATTGTGAAAAAGGCACAGAGCCTGGGACTGAAGATACTCAATCTACCTTATCAAGAGGAGGTGCAGTGAGATGTCAGACCTCAAGAACCAGAAAAAAATTGCAGCCAGTGTGCTAAAAGTCGGGGTGAACCGGATTTGGTTTGACCCTGAGGCAGCAGGCGATATTGCTAATGCTATCACCCGTGAAGATTTGAGGGAACTTATTTCCAGCGGTGTGGTAAAAGCCAAACATGTGAAAGGCGTGTCCAGGGGACGTGCCCGGAAGGTGGATGTCAAAAGGGCATATGGACACCGTAAAGGTCACGGTTCCAGAAGCGGGGCCAAAGGTGCCCGTAATCCCAGAAAACAGCAATGGATGACGAAGATACGTGCCCTGAGGAAAAAGTTGCGTGAACTGAAAAGTGACGGTACGCTGGATAAATCGGCTTACTGTACCATGCGCCGTAAGGCAAAAGGTGGCGTGTACAGGAACGTGGCACACATGGAAGCGCATATTGAATCCATTGAACATAAGGAGACGTGATGATACATGGCAACAGGACCTAGATACAAAGTAGCATTCAGACGTAGAAGAGAAGGAAGGACCGATTATCATCAGCGGCTCAAATTGTTGGTGTCTAAACAGGCCCGGGTAGTAGCACGCAGGAGCTTGAAACATATGAGGCTCCAGCTGGTGATACCAAAACCTGAAGGTGACCAAACTTTAGTTCATACCGATTCTACCGAACTCGGTAATTACGACTATACCGGGCCAACAGGCAATATACCATCAGCATACCTCACAGGTCTGCTTTTTGGTTATAAGGCCCGGAAGGCCGGATATGAAAACGCAGTGCTGGATATGGGACTACAGGTTTCAACCAGGGGTGGCCGGGTATATGCTGCTTTGAAAGGCATTGTGGATTCTGGTTTGGATGTACCCCATGACCCTGAGATATTTCCTGGTGAGCCCAGAATAAGGGGTGAAGAGATCAAGGAATATACCGGTACTGATATACCTGCCATGTTCGATGAGACCCTGGCAAAGATTAAAAATGAATTTGGGGAGGATTAAACAATGGCATATGGTTACGAGACAGAATGGATTCCCAAGACAAGGCTGGGAATACTGGTAAAGGAAGGCCAGGTGACCTCAATGGACGAGGCATTGCAATCAGGTCTTCCTATCAGGGAACCTCAGATAGTGGATGCACTTCTTCCCGAACTGAAGGAAGAAGTACTGGACATTAACATGGTTCAGAGAATGACTGACTCTGGTCGGCGGGTAAAGTTCAGAGCCGTAGTGGCTGTGGGCAATGAAGATGGTTTTATCGGCATGGGCCAGGGCAAGGATGCACAGGTCGGGCCAGCAATACGCAAAGCTATTGACATTGCTAAGCTTAATATTTCAGGAGTGAAGCGAGGTTGCGGTTCATGGGAATGTGTTTGCGGGACAGAGCATACTGTTCCTTTTGAAGTTGAGGGTAAAGTGGGCAGTGTTAAAGTGATACTTAAACCTGCTCCACGTGGCTTAGGACTGGCTGCAGGGAAAACTGCAAAGACAGTTATGCAGCTGGCAGGTATCAAGGATGTCTGGACAAGGACCGAGGGTCAGACCAGGACTACCCTGAACTTTGCCAAGGCTACTTACGAAGCACTGAAAAGGACTGCAGTAATACGTACCACGGGGGCAAAGTAATGTACACGGTGGTGCGACTTAGAAGTACGGTCAATACCAGGCCCGAGATAAGGGATACCCTTAAGATGCTCAGGTTGAACAAGGTCAATCATTGCGTTGTTTTGAATGAGAATCCACAGAATAAGGGCATGATACAAAAGGTTAAGGATTATGTGGCATGGGGTAATATCACCCCTGAAGCCCTGGCCCAGTTAATGCATAAAAGGTGTGAGTTGAAGGGCGGTGCCAGGTTGACCGATGAGTATGTGAAGGAGAATACATCATTCGATGGTATTGATGCCCTGGCACAGGCTATCCATGCAGGCGATGTTTCCATGAAAGATGTGCCACAGCTCAAACCGTTGTTCAGGCTTCACCCTCCCAGAAAAGGACACAAGGGTATCAAGAAGACTGTAGCTGAAGGCGGTGTACTTGGATATCATGGTGACGACATTAATGCCTTACTTCACAAGATGAGGTGATTTACATGAAAAAGAATGTAACCAAATTCAGAGGTTCACGGACATGCGGAGGCGGTACTCACAAGAACCGGCGTGGCGGTGGCAGTCGCGGAGGTCGTGGCAATGCAGGTGGATGTAAACACCATTTTGTGCGCAACTACCTCAATGGCCTGGCCTACGGAAAACATGGGTTCAAACGCCCCCAGAAGATGTTATCCTATATGCCCATAGTGAATGTGGGTGAACTGGACGAACTGGCTGAACAGCTGGTATCAGATGGTCAGGCGCAAAAGGAAGGCGACGTGTATCATATGAACCTGGCAGAACTGGACATTGATAAGGTGCTGGGCGGCGGCATGGTAACTAAATCCATGGTACTGACTGTTTCACAATGCAGCGAGAAGGCAAGGAATAAGGTAGAAGAGGCCGGAGGCAGCGTTGTGGAGTATGTGCCGTCAGAGATGGAACTACTTCCAGAACCTGAAGAGCCTTCTGAACCTGAAGAAAAAGACTGAAATGTGAGCTTGGAATAGAAAACAATAATGTTAAATTATTGTTTTACTATTCAATTATTCTAATATTACAAAGGTGCATCAGATGACCTTCAAGGATACTATCGAACCATTTTTAAGAAAACTGCCAGCAGTGTCTAGACCTGAAGGGCATGTGCATTTTAAGAAGAAACTGAGCTGGACAATAGGTATATTGTTACTCTATTTTGCCCTGTCTAATATTCCTCTTTTTGGCATGTCCTCGGATTCCATAGATTTGTTTGAACAATACAGGGCATTCTTTGCCGGAGCTTCAGGCTCGCTTATGCTATTGGGTATAGGTCCAATTGTTACTGCTTCTATCGTGTTGCAGTTACTGGTTGGTGCGGATGTTATCAAGATGGACCTGAGCGACCCACAGGATCAGGCTATCTTCCAGGGCGCCCAGAAGTTGCTGGTATTTGTTATGATAGTGCTGGAATCTTTGCCCCAGATACTTGGTGGGTATATCCTTCCTGATCTCGGTCTGGCAACAATGTTATCAGCGGATTTTAACCTTTCACCAGCAGGTGGGGTGGACCTGGTCATATTAATAATCTTTGTCCAGATATTCATTGGCGGCACCCTGGTGCTGTTTATGGATGAGGTGGTATCCAAATGGGGTATCGGTTCAGGTGTGGGCCTGTTCATTGTGGCAGGTGTGTCCCAATCGATTGTAACGGGCCTGTTCAGTATCACCCGTCCGGACGGACCTGGCAGTGCTCCAGTAGGGCTGCTACCAAAATGGTTATTTTTCACGACTGATATTGGACTGGGTAACCTGCTCGCTGACAATATGTTCCAGAATGTATTCATTGATGGCGGCATACTGGCATTGATCAGCACAGTTTTGATATTCCTCATGGTAGTGTACGTGGAATCTACCCGTATCGAGATTCCATTGGCGCATAGTGCAGTGAGGGGTGCAAGAGGACGTTTTCCTGTCAAACTTATATATGCCAGTGTACTTCCCATGATCCTGGTGCGGGCATTGCAGGCCAATATCCAGATGGTAGGTATGTTGCTGTTCAATAAGGGAATTACTATATTTGGCGAGTATAGGGGTAGTACCGCCACCAGTGGCCTGATGTATTACCTGGCGCCCCTTAACAGTCCCAGGGACTGGATACCCAGTCTGGTGAAACAGAATTTTGCTGATCTCAATACCCAATATGCCAACACTGCAGGTTTTGTAGCTGTGGATGTCCCAACTAACTTGCAGATAGGCTTGCATGTGCTGGCAGATGCTACCATGTTAATCTTTGGAGGCATTATATTTGCTCTGTTCTGGGTGGAGACCACTGGTATGAACGCCAAAAATACAGCAAACAAGATACACAATTCAGGTATGCAGATACCCGGGTTCAGGCGGAACGTTGATAGTATCGAGCGGGTTATGAACCGTTATATCCCAAGAGTTACCATTATCGGTGGTGCATTCATCGGTCTGTTGACACTGGTGGCCAGCTTATTGGGCACGCTGGGAGGCGCAGGTGGTACCGGTCTGTTGCTGGCTGTGAGTATTGTGTACAGGCTGTATGAGGATCTGGCATCTGAACAGATGATGGAAATGCATCCAATGATGCGACAATTCCTTGGAGGCACCTGAAACAATGGTGAATCTTGTATTGCTGGGTGCACCTGGGGCCGGAAAGGGCACCCAGGCAATGAAAATATCCCAGCTATACAATATCCCGCATATATCCACAGGCGATATTTTGAGGGACAACATTGAAAGAGGCACCCAACTTGGTCTTGAGGCAAAGAAATTCATGGACCGCGGGGAACTGGTGCCAGACAGTGTACTGATAGGGATTATCGAGGACAGGTTGTCTGAGCCGGATACTGATAAAGGATTCCTGCTTGATGGTTATCCTCGGACTATTCCACAGGCTCAGGCACTGGGAGATATCATTGACCATATCGGTAAGGAACTTGATGCGGTGATTGATATCGAAGTACCAGATGAGGTTCTGGTAAAAAGATTGGCAGGCAGAAGGATGTGTCGATGTGGTGCCAGCTATCATGTTATATTTAATCCACCTGAAGTGGATGGGAAATGTGACCATTGTGGTGGAGAACTGTATCAAAGGGATGATGATGCAGAGAATGCCGTTAAGACCAGGCTGGTCTCTTATTATGGACTGACATATCCCCTTATTGATTATTATCGTGAGAAAGGACTGTTAAAGTCAATGAATGGCACTGGCAGCGTGGATGATATATTTAAAGAGATTAACAGCGTAATAGAATTAATTTTGTAATAGGATTTAGATATGTCGAACACAAACTGGAAGCAGACACTGGATAGGGCTGCATTGGCCCTTGGTTTTGGAATGATGTTCGGAATCATCATTTTAGGGGAAAAATTCAGGGTACAGGTAGGAGAAGCGGTTGAAATTATGCTTGGTCCTCTGCCCGAGATACTTCCATTTCACATTATGCTGTTCGTCATGGCCGCCATTACCGGCCTGTATGCTTCACTGATACAGAAATATACCATGGACTGGGAACTGATGCGGCGGGTACAGGACCAGATGAAGCATTTCCAGCAGGAGTTCAGGGAAGCCCAGGTGGCAGATAACCAGGCTAAACTGAAGAAACTTGAAGGACAGCGCTCTGCCATGATGGAAGACCAGATGAAAATGAGCAAGCAGCAGTTCAAACCTATGGCATATATTAGTATTATCTCGCTGCCATTGTTCATGTGGGCTTACCTTTTCATCAGCCAACACCCTGACCCTACACTGGTATTCCCGTTTTGGGGTGAGAAGATGCTGACTGGATTTGCAATTGGTCCTATACAGTACTGGATATACTGGTACTTTATCTGCAGTTTGCCTATAAGCCAGATAATTCGGAAGAGCCTGAACATAGGCGGCATATGAACATGATTATTACAATCAGTGGTCCTCCTGGCAGTGGTAAGAGTACTCTTTCAAAGACCATTGCTGAGCATTTCAATCTCAAGCCTGTGTCATCGGGTGATTTGTTCCGTGCTATGGCTAAAGAGCGCGGAGTGAGCCTGGAGGAGTTCGGGCGCATTGCTGAGGTAGACCCTGCAATTGATAATGAGATTGATAGGCGGCAGGTAGAAATGTCGAAAACAGGCGGGAATTTCCTTTTCGAGGGGAGGCTATCGGGCATGCTGAGCGATGCGGACCTGAAGATTATGCTAAAGACCGATGTAGAGGTCAGGGCACGCAGGATTGCAGCCCGTGAGGATATTTCCCAGGAGCAGGCCTTGAATGAGACTGTTAAGCGACAGGAAAGTGAGGCTAAGCGTTATAAGGAGTACTATGATATTGACATCAGCGATTTGACTCCTTATGACCTGGTATTGGAGTCCAGTGTGTGGGGGCCGGAAGCTACGGCGAAAGTTGCGATCACTGCTATTGAATCCATGAAGGAGAAGGAGTTGAGGGGATAAATGGATTGCAAACTGCCTGCTGATATCGAACGGGAATTGAAGGAAAAGGTGGAGGAAACCACTGACCCTGAACATGGATTATTGCCAAATAAGCGCCCTATAAAGGAACATATCAATAACGGAGTCATTAACCTGGATAAACCTTCCGGCCCTACCAGCCATGAAGTGGTGTCGTGGGTGAAGAAGATACTGGACCTGCCCAAAGCAGGACATGGGGGAACTCTGGATCCTAAGGTTACAGGGCTGCTTCCCATTATGCTGGGTGAAGCTACGAAATCAGTGGGCGCGCTGATGAGTGC
>JAUWTY010000118.1 GCA_030614485.1 Methanosarcinales archaeon
TCAGGGTTCGGTTCAAGTCCGGCGGTTTTTAAGGATTGGCTGACTGCATGCTTACCCGCATGCTTGCCCAGGACAATCCGGCGTTTATGACCCACCATTTCAGGGGTCATTATACCAGGCTCGAACGTCTCTGACCTGGTCAGCACACCGTGAGTCTGTATCCCGCTCTCGTGTGCAAATGCATTCTCACCCACAACCGGCATTAAAGGTGATATCCTGACGCCTGTGTACCTTTCAACCAAATGTGCGGTTTCTACCAGGTACTCGGTTTTGATATTGGTCTTAGCCCCGTAGATACTCTGAAGGCTCATTACGGTCTCGGCCAGGTCAGCATTACCTGCCCTCTCGCCCAGGCCATTTATAGTGACCTGCACCTGCTTGCCGCCTCCTTCAACAGCAGCCAGGCTGTTGGCCACTGCCAGCCCGAAGTCGTTGTGGCAGTGAACGTCAATTGGAATGGTGATATCCTGCTTGATATCTGCTATCAGGGCCTTCATAGCCGAAGGTACGAACACACCCACTGTGTCGGGGACGTTGATAACATCGCAGCCTGCTTCCTGGACAGCCATGTTTATCTGTTGCAGGTAATCAAAGTCAGTACGGGTGGCATCCATAGCACTGAACATACATTTTGCGCCGTGGTCTTTGATATGCTCAACCGCCTTTATGGCCATCTCAAGCACTTCTTCCCTGCTCTTCTTGATAGTATGTATACGCTGTATATCTGATGTGGGCACGAAAGTGTGTACCATATCTACATTGCAATCCAGGCATGCATCAATATCTGACAGCACTACCCTTGACAGTCCACACACGTCCAGTTCAAGACCCATGGCAGCAATTTCGGTTACGTTCTGCTTTTCCCCGTCAGATGACATGGGGAACCCGGCTTCTATTATGTCCACACCAAGCTTGTCAAGCTGGGCGGCAATGTCTTTTTTCTGCTCAAAAGTCAGAGATACGCCAGGGGTCTGTTCACCATCTCGCAGTGTGGTATCAAAAATAGTTATGTGTGTTCCACGTATCGATTCAGGAATATAGAAAACGATCCCTCATTTTAGATTCTTTCATTTTAAAAAACCTCACATATAACATCGTGTTATTGTATAAAAGGGTTGTGAAGGTTGACCGGGCATGTCGCAATATTACTTTCAGCCTGCTCTTGGCTCGGGCTTAATATTGTCCCTATTAAACTATATGTTGGAGGTGAAAATTGATGGAAGATGAATTTTGGAGCGGTATCGTAAAACGTGCCGCTAAATACCAGCCTGTCAACCGCAGCAGCCAGTTCAGCCGGCAGTTCAACATGATCACGACAGTACAGGACAATCAATAAGTGCAATCCGGTTTGCAGTTATCGGTATGTATTTCAATGTATGACGCCTACTTTAATTCATGGAACAGGCAGACAGGGACACTATTGACAAGAACGGCGCTATTGATAAGAATGGCACCATTGACGATAGTGAGGTTGTCAATAACAGTGAAAAACTAATGGTGATTCCCCTGGGTAAAGAATCTAAAAAAATAACCCAGGTTATTACTAATGATACGGCAAGGCAGGTTATGGAACTGCTTGCCGATCAATCCATGAGTGTGTCTGACATTGCCCACAAGCTGGATGTTCCACTGACTACTATCAAGTACAACATTGATAATCTGGTGGATGTGGGACTGGCAAAGGTCGAGCGCATCAAGTATAGCGAAAAGGGGCGGCAGGTCAAGATATATGGCCCGGTGCGCAAACTCATTGTAGTTGTGCCTGAAAAGACCGATAGCGCATCCATAGCTGATATATTAAAGAAATATCTTGGTGTCGTCCTGGCAGCAGTGTTTGCCTCCGGTATTGTGGAAGTTCTGAATGGCAGATTTAGCAAATCCATGAGCATAACGAATGAATCTGGATTTGCGGCCGACCTGGTTCCCGAGATGGAAGCTGCGCCCAATATTTCAGAAAGAACGGTGGATTCAGTTGTTGGTGTAATGAATGATACGGTACAAAAATCGCTGTCCAATGAGACCATAGATGCAACCACTTATTTTCCGGAAGCAGTTGAAGAGGGGGCAGAATTACCTGCTCATATGCCAACTCCGTTCCTTGAACCATCAGTGGGCGTAGAATCAGTCCGGAATGCTGCTGACCTGGGGCTGACATCACATGTGGGTCTGTGGTTCCTGTTGGGTTGTATGTTTATTATTACATTGGTAATTATCGTGGATTATTACAGGCAAAACAAGTAATCCTTTTCTCTAATTGGGTTACTTTTATCTTTGAAACCACCCTATTTTACAAAGATCAAACCCATGAGAATCGCTTTGAAAGTAGCATATATCGGCACAGAGTTTCACGGATACCAGATGCAGTCCCATGTACCCACTATTGAAGGGGAACTATTCAGTGCACTTGAAGAACTGGACATCATTAAAGACCCTAAAAGCGCCTGTTACATCGGTTCCGGTCGTACTGATTCCGGTGTCCATGCTCTGGAACAGGTAATTGCCTTTGATACTGATAATCCAAAACTTGCCATACCAAGAGTAATAAACAGTGTGTTGCCCCCATCTATCTGGACGTGGTCCAGAGCCGAGGTATCAGATGATTTTGACCCCAGACGACAGGCCGTAAGCAGGGAATATAAGTATTTTATGTGTGGTGAATGTTTCAATATTCCCTTGTTGCGTAAAGCAACAAGGGTATTGAAAGGCACTCATAATTTCTCAAATTTTGCTTCCATTGACAGTGATAAAAATCCAGTCCGAACAATCGAATTGATAGACATCAGGTTAGATGGAAGGTTCATTGCTCTTGACATCAAAGCGGACAGTTTTCTGTGGCACATGGTACGCAAGATAGTAACAGCTTTGAGAATGGTAGGTAACGAAGCAAGGGATGTGGAGTGGCTGGAACGCATGGTGCACCCGGAAGAGTTTGAAGAAGGACTTGAACCCGCACCAGCATACGGTTTATTTTTAAAAAAAGTAGGCTATGATATCGACATAAACTGGGTCGATGATGCATATTCCAAACGGATACCTGGTGAGAGACTTTTCGAGCAGTTCATGTGGCACGGTGTTATGGCAGAAGTATTCAAAACACTAAAAGACAGTATGCAGCCCGAGGAAAAAACAATCGAATGAAACTATGACACTTATTGCCTTTGAACTCTCTGGCGAAACTCCTGAGATACCGACAGCTGAAATCGTAGGTGCCCTGGAATCTAAAAACATTGCTTTTTCCCTCAGGTATCAACTGGAACAGGTACTTGTTATTGAAACATCCAGTATTGATGCTGTAATGGTAAGTGAACTTGCCAGTCGTCTGGCAATGACACGGCACATAATCGAAGTGTCAGGTATTTCATATGCAAACCTGACTGACATTATTTCGATGGCAGAAGGGATGGATATTTCAAAAACGAATTCCTTTACCTACAATGTCAGAGCTAAGAAAATTAAACGTAAAAGCCCAATATCGTCTGAAGATATTGAACGCGGTATAGGCAAAGTATTGTATGACAGGGGTTACAGGGCAGACCTGGTTAAACCCAATATCCAATACCGGGCAATATTAACTGACAATAAATGCGTTTTCGGACCTGTAATGGCTTCCATTGATACCAGTGCATTTGAAAAGCGTAAACCTCATAAAAAACCATTTTTCTATCCAGGTGTACTTATGCCAAAATTGGCACTGGCTCTGGTGAATATTGCCCGTACAAAAGAGGGGAGTATTTTTCTTGACCCTTATTGTGGCACTGGCGGGATAATGGTGGAAGCCGGACTAATCGGTGCGAGTACCCTGGGGTGTGATGTACAAAGAAAGATACTCATGGGTGCAAAGATGAACCTGGATTTTTATACAGTGGACTATTCGCTCATGTTCCAGGATGCTGGGGGCATGGCATTGAGGGATGATTGTGTTGATTGTATTGTAACTGACCCGCCTGATGGAAGGTCGGCATTTATACAGGCACAATCACTGGATAAGTTGATGAAGAATTCTCTTTGTGAGATGTACAGGGTACTGCGAACAGGGGGGCGTCTGGTGATGGTATCTGAGCGTCCGGTTGAGACCTGGGCCGAAAATGTTGGGTTTAGGCTGGTGGATATGTTTACTCAACGGGTACATCGTAGTCTTACCAGAAGGATTACAGTGCTGGATAAATGATATTCATGCATATAGTTAAAAACCAAACAATATTAACTAATAAAATGCAAATTTCAACAAGTGATAAACAATAAACCACGGAGATCACAGAGGACACAGAGAGTGAAATCAAATCCAAGCTCTGTGTATCTCTGTGCACTCAGTGTACTCTGTG
>JAUWTY010000116.1 GCA_030614485.1 Methanosarcinales archaeon
GCACAGGAACCGTTCGTACCAGATACCAGGCAGCCGCTAGTGGTGGAAAAAGTGATATTGTATTATAAGGGGACTGAAGGGATTGAAAGGAGGGGGATTACAATTGTTTACCAGTGATGAAAGGGGTATTGTGGAGCCGAACTCGGATATGGTAGCCATGGCAATATCGGTTATTGGTTTTATCATATTCGTTAGCCTGATTGCCCATTCATACCAGGTGTATGATGAGAAGACATACATTGCACAGCATTATGATGATGCTGCCAGCCTGGCAGGACTGCTAAGGAACGAGCCTCTGCTTACGGTCCCGGACCGGCCCGACCTGATAGATGCTGCCAGGGTAGAATCCCTGACACCTGGGGACATTGAGGGATTGAAGGACAGGTACGGGACACGCTATGGTTTTTCATTCAAGGTCGAGGTGCCGCCAAGTTACAGCAAGGTGGTGGGGACGGCAGAAGAGTTCGGTGTTTCGGCATCGGTGCCCGTGACTATCAGGCTGAACGAGGTGGATGAACTGCCCGGTACACTGACTGTCAAGATATGGGAGAGTTAGAAATGGCAAATATTGTCCGTGATACAAAGGGTTTTTCCAGTTCTATCGATGCCTTACTATTCCTGGTTCTGGTGTCGGTCAGTGCAGTGTTGTTGGCATTGGTCATGGTGGGCGGTACCCAGTTGTCAGCGCTGCACGATACTAATGTGGCAGAGCATAATTCACAGGTGCTGCTGTCACTGCAAAACGGCAGGGTGGATGAATTTTCATATGCCGTGGGTGGCGCCCAGATGGACTACCTTGTGAATGAGACACTGGGTCCCGCTGCTGTGGATTCAGGTATTTACCAGACTGGCAAGGAACTGGTGGCAGGGCGGGAATTGAAGCATAAGACATTTGCCGACCTTGCCAGCGAATCGGTTGCGTCCCAGTTTACTATATACCATGACGGCAGGACCCTCAGGCTGAACCTGCTGACCGACGAGTACAGGGCTAATATAGATGCACAGATGCAGGATTACCTTGACGGGCAGATAGGAGATAGGTATTATTACAATGTCTCTGTGGTGTGGCGGCCGTTTCGGGATGTGCCTATTGGTGGTGAGACTCGTATGGGGGCGCCGGTGCCAGATACGGCCTTTGTGGAGAGTGCATGGATTACCATGCCGTATCATACTGAATTTACCCGGTACTATGTGGAGGAACTTATTGCCGGGGAACTGAATACTATTGGTCTTGACCTGAAGAAAGCCGGTAAGGTGCCCAGGAATCAGACTGAAGAGGTGATTGCCGGGCATATCAACAATGCGATAAACCGTACTGTGGACGAGGCGGTGGGAATTATTGTGAAGATGACCATCGAGCAGACCATTGAGAAGGCGCAGACCGTCATCAACCAGCAGGTCGATAATGTGGTGCCGGGGAATAATTCGGGCATCAGTGATATTATCCTGGATGGGATACTGGCTGAATTGAAAAGTGACCCTGCATTTATTGAAGATGCCACCTTGGCGCTCAGCGAGCAGATAACTGTGTATCTGCAGGATGTGGCCAGGGAAGAGGTGCATCGGGTAAGTGCGGATGAGGTGGATGCGCTGGTTTCGGATATCACTGATCAGTATGTGAGCAATGCTGTCACTATTGATGAGGCAAAGGATGAGGTGCTGGACTATGTATTTTCGAGGATCAATATCAGCAGGGCGAGAATGACGCTGGCGTTGTGGGATAAGAACGTTTAATAATCCGTAAATGGATTACGAAATATGGAGCCGTAAATGAGAATAAAAGTGGATTTGGAAAGTGACGCTCTCAATTTTAGAATTAGCGAGGAGCCAATTGAAGAGAGCGAAGAAATCAGTGATGGCTTTATTGTAGATTACAATGCAGACGGGGGACTGGTGGAAATTGAGATACTCAATGTCAAAGAAAAATTTACAATGGAAGACCTGACCGATTTTAAACTTGAAATGCCAACTGTTCAGAAGGCTGTGGAAGCTTAATCAATTTGGATAATCCAAATTATACTAATCTGAATTATACAAAATAACAAAACATCCTCACATTTATTTATCCTCAAATCCATCAGGTACCCATGACAGACATAGTTATCATCGACTACGGCCTGGGCAACCTGCGAAGCGTTACGCGCGGCCTGGAACATGCAGGGGCCGACGTCACCATATCCTCAGACCCGGCAGCTATGCACAGGGCTGACGCCGTGGTACTGCCCGGAGTGGGTGCATTCCAGGATGCCATGCAGAATCTGGCTCCACTCAAGTCCGAGGTGCTGGATGTGGCAGCAACCGGAAAACCCATGCTCGGAATATGTCTCGGGATGCAGATGCTCCTGAGTCAATCCGAAGAAGGGGGACTTACCGATGGCCTGGACCTGGTGCCAGGAAAAGTTGTCCGGTTCCCATCATCAGTCAGAAAGGTACCTCACATGGGGTGGAACTCGTTGAATATCAAAAGCGACCACACGTTTTTCAAGGACATACCCCAGGAGACCCATGTCTATTTCGTGCATTCCTACTATGCAGACTGTGCCCCCGAATACGTACTGGCGTCATGCGAATACGGTATAGAGTTTGCCGCCGCGGTTGTAAATAAAGCGGGCAACGTGATGGGCACCCAGTTCCATCCCGAGAAGAGCGGGGACCTGGGGCTAAAGATGCTCGATAATTTTGTAGGGATGTGCTGATACTTGGATGATGATATCGACCGGTGGTTCCCGTATCCTGAATACAGGCCCAACCAGCGCGAAATGCTGGAGAAGGCGGCCGAAGCGGCCTGCATGGGTGGTCACAGTGTATTAATGGTGGATGCACCCACAGGCAGCGGCAAGACCAGCATCCTGTCGGCACTCCTGGCATCGCGAGGAGATAATCGCATCGTGGTGGCAGTGCGTACCGTAAGTCAGGTATCCATTTACCTTGACGAGATACAGAAGATACGCACGAACACAAACAAGCGGCCGAAGATTGCATACCTGGTGGGCAAGGACAAGACCTGCCTGCTGCGGGACGAACTGGACAGTGTCTACAGAGGCTGCGATATCCTGAAGATAATGACACGGCAACTCCTGGAATCCAGGATGCGGGAGTACATGCTGGCATCAGGTAAAGGGAACGATGCGGTCTATGACCCGTCAAAAGATGATGCACTGCTCGATTTAATAATGGACGAGAGGGGTGGCGAGCGTTCCTGCTGTCCACACTATTTGCAGGCCAAGGAAGCGTATTTCTTTGACGGGGAAATCAAATTCCGCAGTTCAAAAAAGGCATTGCAAACAGTCCGCGACTTAAAAGATAAAATAATCTACCCCGACGAACTGGCAGAACATTGCAGTGACCTGTGCCCCTATGAAGTGATGGGGGTATCAGCAGAGGACGCAGACGTGGTTACCCTGAACTATAATCATGTGTTTGATGATATGTACCGGGAAGCAATGTACAACTGGTTGGGGTTGGAGCCTGATAAGACCATCCTGCTCATTGATGAAGCCCATAATCTGGGCGATGCGGTACGGGCTGTGATAAGCGATAAACTCACCCAGTTCTCCATCAAGAAAGCCATTAACGAGGTCGAGACATCACGCCGTCTGGCAAAAAAAAGCGGTTTGGGCCAGAGCCTGGCAGTGGCGGACCAGATATTGCCGCGGATACTCAAGTTCATGGAAAAGATGGCTGAAAAAGGTCAGTCTTCGGAAGAGTGGTTTGACCCGCATATGTTCGCTGATTTCGTGTTCGGTGAGAGTTTGGTGCGTGAGGATGACAGGATGGCAGGGGAGTTGATGAACCTGGCCGATGTAATTAGCAGGCAGAAAGCGAACGAATCAGAATCCCCTGAGATACATCTTCAAAAAGTGGGCGAATTCCTGTTCATGCTGAATTTTGCTAAAAGCGACGAGGCCTACATCCCCCTGAAATATACTGATGAGCGCAAGGTAGGTGAGAATATCTACCATTCCACCACACTGGAGATACGCAACATCGACCCCAGTTTGCATATTATAAGTGTGATGGACGAGCACCGTGCTTCTATCATGATATCAGGGACCCTGTCACCTCCCCAGGCCTACGAATTGTACTACTTTGGCAATAACGGCAGGGCTACCATCCTGACCCTGCCCAACCAGTTCCCGCCTGAGAACAGGCTGATACTGGCAGCAAGCAGGGCCACCACACCGAGTTCACAGAGGAATGAACCCGACAACGTGGCCGAGATACAGCAGCATCTTGATTCCTTTATCAGGGGCGTGCCCGGGAATGTGGTAGTGTATTTTACGTCCTATGGTATGCTGGACGGGTACCTGGACTTTTGCACAGGGTCGGCCACTTCCGCAGGCAAGCGCATCTACCAGGAGCCCAGGGAATCCAGGCACGTACCCGCTGTCCTGTCCCAGTTCTTCCAGGCAGGACTGAAAAA
>JAUWTY010000123.1 GCA_030614485.1 Methanosarcinales archaeon
TATTGGATGATGAGATCGTAGTCGCAAATATAGGGGTGCCCAGCAAGGAACTATACCATATCATGGACCGTGACCTGAACTTCTACATGCTTGGGTCCATGGGACTGGCATCTGCCATCGGGCTTGGTCTGGCAATGACACAGCACAGGCATGTCGTGGTTATAGACGGGGATGGCAGTCTGCTCATGAACCCGAATGCATTGACCCAGATTGCGGTGCAAAACCCTTTGAACCTGACCGTGGTGGCTGTTAATAACGGGGCATACGGTTCCACAGGCAACCAGGAGACTGCTGCCTGTACAGGCACTGACCTGGAACTGATGGCCAGGGGTCACGGGATGCAGTACAGTGTCAAAGCGCATACAGGGGATGAACTAGTGGATGCATTCCAGCGGTTGAAGGAGGCGCCTGGGCCGGCATTAATAGATATGGTCGTCAGGCCGGTGAATGAAGCGGTGGATGACATACCGATGAGTCCGGTGGAAATCAAAGATCGGTTTATAGAAGCAGTGTTTAGCTAAAGCCATTAACATTCTATTTACTCAGGTATATTCGACTTATCAGCACTAAAAAAGTCTAATATAATCGACTTTTGGTTTTGCATATGAAATAGTCACGTTTAAGTCTATTTTCTCTATTGTATCCTCTTAATAGTGATATGAGACAACGACCATGACCCCTGAAGAATCCTACGACATAATCGTCATCGGTGCCGGACCCGCTGGTTCAACGGCAGCCATGTATGCAGCCGATCTCGGTGCCAGTGTACTGCTCATCGATAAGAAAAAGGATATCGGTACCCCAATCCAGTGCGGCGGGTTCCTGCCCTGTTATGAGGAACTGGAAGAACTGTTGCCCAGTGCCAAGCTTCCCTCCACGCTTGAGGACATCCCATCCAGTTGTATACACACATCGACTCGCATTCACCGATTCATCGCCCCCAACCTTGTACCAAAGGAGTTCGAAGTGCCGGCGGATGTACTGGACCGGAGCCGGTTCGATAAACACCTGGCCCGGGAAGCAGCCAGGGCCGGAGCAGAGTTGATGATAGGCACACGTGCTGATTCCATTGAGGGGGATGTGGTATCAGTCAGGGGGGTACATGGTGAATTTAACATTAAAGCAAAGGTCATTATCGGTGCGGACGGCCCCACTTCAATGGTTGCAAAAACGGCAGGTCTGATTGACCGCAGCGACGATATGGGCAAGGCAGTGGCGCTGGAATACGAACTTGCCGGAGTTGACATTGACCGGGAAGCAGTAGAGATGTTCTTTGGGCGGGATTATGCCCCCGGCGGCTATGCCTGGATAATCAGCCAGGGCGGTGATACTGCCAATATCGGCGTGGGGATACGGCAGCCGTTATGCGAAAAAGGTGTATCTACCCAGGATTACCTGCACAGGTTCATGTACGAACATCCCTGGGCGGCGCCGATGTTTGAGAATGCCAGGATAACTGCCATCATCAGCGGCATCGTGCCAGTGGGAGGTGCTCCGCCCGAAACCGTGAATGGCAACATAGTGATATGCGGGGATGCGGCAGGTCACCTGATAGCCACCAATGGCGGCGGGATACCAACAGCCATGGTCGGTGGCAAGGTGGCAGGTGAGACCGCTGCCGAGGTAGTATCGGGTAAGTGTAAGTTACCAGAATATGAGAATCGGTGGAGAGAGCAGATCGGCCTCGAAATCAAGACCTCGGTGTATGTAAAGAAACTTATGGACGGGCTTATGAGGTCTGACCCCATGATGAGCACAGCCATGAAGATGATAAACCCGGAGCAGATGAAATCTCTGCAGCGGGGACGGTTGCCTGAACCAGTGAAAAAGATGTTGAAAAGCCTTAACGCTGGGTTGGGGTGAATAACCTTAAGGGTTTACAGGTTATTAATAATTGTAGATTACAGGAGTTACCGAGTGAGATATAGATGAACAAACATGACCCGGGGACTATCTCATACCCTGCACATGGAAATCTGTACCTGAACATTACCAATAGATGTACCTGCAACTGTATCTTCTGTATCAAGAATTATAGCGATGGCGTTTACGGTTACAACCTGATGCTGACAAGGGAGCCTGAGGTCAGTGAAATAATAGAGGCGCTGAACAACTATGACCTGTCCGAATTCAACGAAGTGGTGTTCACCGGTTTGGGTGAGCCGCTGACCAGACTGGATGATGTGCTGGAAATCACACAATGGCTCAAAGCCAGGGGTGTGAGTGTGAGGATAGATACCATCGGACATGCCAAACTCCAGTATCCAGGCAGGGATGTGGCACATGAACTGGCAAAAGCAGGTGTTGACGAGATCTCGGTCAGCCTGAACACCCATGATGAAGCCACATATGAGCAGCTGGTACAACCACGGATGTACAAAAATACCTACGGCTCAATGAAGGATTTTGCCAGGGAAATTGTTGAAGAGGGTATCAAGCTCAGGTTTACGGTTCTTAATCTGCCACCTGTGGATATTGAGCAATGCCGCCAGATATCAAAGGAAATTGGGGCCGAGTTCAAGATACGGGGATATGGCGGACCGGCTGTAGATAAATGAATTGTTGTGCCTTTTTGTATAATTAATATAGCTATTTTGCACAGTAATGCTGAACTTACCTGTTAATGGGAAAGTTTTATATCAGTATTTGGTCAAGCCTCGTATATGCAAGACATACATGAACTGACAATCATATGCGGAATTGACAAGTCCGGAGACAGGGAAGATGTTGAAAGGATACGCATCTGTCCAGGGGAAATTGTTGGGATTGTAGGACCAACCGGGTCGGGCAAAAGCACGCTTATTTCCGATATTGAGCAGCTGTCACAGGGAGATACTCCCACCCGGCGCAAAATACTGATAAACGGAGAGGCTCCAGGCAGGGATATTCGGACCGACCCCAGGAAAAAGCGTATCGCTCAGCTGTCACAGAACATGCATTTCCTTGCTGATATGACTGTAGAAGAGTTCCTCAAAATGCACGCTAAGAGCAGGAACCGCAACTTCGACACCGTGGAAAAGGTAATACGTATTGCAAATACCCTGACCGGGGAATCCATACATCCAGAGCACCAGCTTACTATTTTAAGCGGGGGGCAGTCCAGGGCACTTATGGCTGCCGATATTGCGGTCATAAGTGACTCGCCCATAGTGCTTATTGATGAGATAGAAAATGCAGGTATAAAGAAACAGGAAGCTCTAAAACTCCTGGCTTGCGAAGGGAAAATAGTGCTGGTGGTAACACATGACCCTGTACTGGCACTCATGACCAAACGCCGCATTGTGATGCGAAATGGCGGGGTGAGACAGGTCATCACCACCAGTCCGGGTGAGATGAATGTCTGCAGTGAACTTGTCAGGCTTGACAATTACATGATGTCGCTGCGCAATACCATAAGGCAGGGTGGGCTGGTCGAGGAAGCGGTTATAGTATGAAACTGGTCGTGGTGGCGGGCACGCCCGGTTCGGGCAAGACATCGGTACTGATGCACACTATAAGGTCATTGAAACAGAGTGGCATGTCGCCTGCCGTGGTGAAAATCGACTGCCTGTGGACGGATGATGATAAAAGGTTTAACAGACTGGATGTGCCTGTACGCATAGGATTGTCCAGGGACATGTGCCCTGACCATTTTGCCATATATAATACTGAAGAGATGTTACAATGGGCCCGGGAACAAGACGCCGGAGTACTGCTCAATGAAACTGCCGGCCTGTGCCTGCGATGTGCGCCCTATCCTGACGGATGCCTTGCTGTATGCGTTATCGATGTGACAACTGGTCCGAATACTCCCCTGAAAGTGGGTCCACTTCTGACTACGGCAGATGTGGTTGTGGCGACCAAGGGAGATATTGTTTCCCAGGCTGAACGGGAAGTGTTCAGGGAGCGTGTTAATGAGGCAAATCCCAATTGCCGGATAATTGAAGCCAATGGGCTAAGCGGTCAGGGCGCATCAGAACTGGCAGAGATTATCAGCGAGATGCCTGATGTAGGGCAGGAACTTACACTGCGGCATAATGCGCCCCTGGCCATATGCACACTGTGCACCGGTGAGATGCGCCTGGCAAAGAAACACCACATGGGTGTGCTGCGGCATATTGATGGTTTTACTGAGTACAGGGGAGAATAATTCAGGATGACGCAGGATATTACAGGCCTGCTGCCTGGATATAACTGCGGAGAATGCGGTTACCGGCAGTGCCG
>JAUWTY010000155.1 GCA_030614485.1 Methanosarcinales archaeon
GAAGCATACCAGCGCCTGGGCATACGATGCGAATGCACGTGTACACCATATCATATTGATGCCTCACTGGCCTCTTTTGGCGACCACCTGGCCTGGAGTGAAAGTTCAGCGGTCTCATATGCCAATTCCGTTATCGGTGCCAGGACCAACCGTGAAGGTGGACCATCAGCACTTGCTGCCGCACTTATAGGCAAAACCGCCAACTATGGATACCATTTAGACGAGAACCGGGTACCTGTTATCACTGTGCAGGTTGACTGCCAGTTATCAGGTGCAGACTACGGTGCGCTGGGTTATCTGGTAGGGGCGCAGGTGGGTTCGGACGTTCCTATGTTCAGACTACAGTCACGTCCAACCAATACTGAACTTAAGGCACTGGGTGCTGCCATGGCAGCCTCGGGTGCGGTGGCACTGTATCATGTGGATGGGGTAACTCCTGAATCCGGTTCATACCAGGCCCCGGACGAGACCATTACTATTGAACGCAGCCAGCTCGATGAAGTATTCGAGAAAGACTGCGGCCGTAACGTTGACTTGGCAGCTCTGGGCTGCCCCCATTATTCACAAGAAGAACTGGAAACGGCTGCCGGGTTGCTTGACGGAGTGAAGGTAGAAAACGAGGTGTGGATATACACGTCACGCCATGTAAGGGATGCATCTCCTGATGCGGTACGCAGGATAGAGGCCAGCGGTGCAAAAGTGTTCGTGGACACCTGCATGGTAGTATCCCCTGCCACTGACCGGTTCGGATGCGTGCTCACTGATTCTGGTAAGGCCTTGAAGTACATCCCGGGCATGTGCGGTGTGGAGTCAGGTCTGGCCAGCATTCGTGAATGCCTGAAAGGGAGGAATTCTGATTAAGACCTTGAAAGGCAGACCCATCTCCCGCGGATGTGGGCAGGGTGAAGCACTGGTTACCAATGAATCAATCTCATTCCTGGGCAGTGTGGACCCAACGACCGGCATCGTAGTTGAGGAAAAACACGAACTAAAAGGACAGAGCATAAGCGGCAAAGTACTGGTATTCCCTGCAGGTAAAGGTTCGACCGTGGGTTCCTATGTAATGTACCAGTTAAAGAAGAACGGCACAGCCCCTGCAGCAGTAATTAACCGGTCTGCCGAGCCCATTGTGGTTGTGGGTGCCATCATATCAGGTATCCCAATGGTGGACAGCACCGAACCTGATGCTATCACTACCATTAAAACAGGGAACATGGTACGGGTTGATGGCACAAGAGGGGTTGTAGAGATATTATGAACGAAACTGACGGCAATCATATTGACAATACTGACATTGCTGAAAATACTGACAGCGAAATTGACATGGTCGAGTTTATCAGGTCAGAAGTGCCGGATTTTCAAATTTATGAGTATTCATACGAAGACGGAGCATACTTTTTTTCAGGCACCCCCGCAAATGACCCAAAAGACATAATCAAGCGCCTGTGGACCCCCTTATATGTCATGGGATATGGTACCCAGATGGTATACGAACTGGGTGAACATATACTGGTGGTGGCCCCAATAGAAGAAAAGCCGGAACGTATCAGGTGGAATGTTGTACTGGCGACCATTACCGTTTTCACTACTATGTTCTTTGGTTCCATTTTCTTTGGTGTGGACCCCATTTCACATCCTGAACAAATTATTACCGGAGCGCCGTTTACCCTTGCTATTATGTTCGTGCTGGGTTCACACGAGATGGGGCATTACATTGTTGCAAAACTGCATGGTATGAAGACGTCCCTACCTTATTTCATCCCTTTTATCGGAATTGGAACCATGGGTGCTATCATTAAGCACAGAGGCCCCATCCCCAGCAGGACTGCCCTGTTCGATGTGGGAATTGCCGGACCAATTGTTGGCCTGGTCGCCTCGATAATAGTAACAGCAATCGGTCTGTCCCTGCCGCCAGTAGATATTGTGCCCCAAGATGGTTTTCTTTATTATAAATTGTCACTGCCTGTGTTATTTACCTTTATTGCCAGTTTTGTAGGAGGAATGAATAATGAAATGATCATTCATCCAGTAGCCTTTGCAGGCTGGGTTGGCATGCTGGTAACTGCACTGAACCTGATACCTGCCGGCCAGCTTGACGGCGGACATATCATGCGTGCCATGCTGGGTCCCAGGGCAGCTTATATATCTGCAGTGGTGCCGTTCGTGCTGCTGTCTATGTCACTGTTCATCTATTTTGTAATGCAGCAGAACGGTTCTATGTGGTTGTTCTGGGGATTGTTCATCTCTTTGTTTGCAGTCGCGGGACACCCCGAGCCCCTGGAAGATTCTGACTATTTAAACCGCAGCAGGATGGTGTTGGGGATTCTGATGTTCCTTGCGGGCCTGTTGTGCATCACACTCATCCCCATTCAGGTATAGGGGGATTAAGACTGGACAGGGTACATTTTCGCTGGAACCAGAAGAACAGTAACAGCATGGCAGCCCTGATGCCATTGGTACAGGGGGCACACACGGTACAAAAAGTAGAGGATGGCATAATGGTGTATAGTTTTGCCACGGCCCAGGCCGGTGCGGTCTTCAATGAAGTGGGGCAGTCATCAACCGATTCTACATATATTGCAGGCGGTCCTCATCCTTCTGCCCGGCCGCAAGAGTGCCTGGAATATTTCAACTACGTGGTGGTGGGGGAAGGTGAAGAGACTTTGCCCGAACTGGTCAACAGCATCCAGAGCGGTGACCCTCATGATGTAAAGGGCATTGCATATATGGACCGGGACAGGTGTGTATATACAGGTGCAAGACCGCCTGTTGACCTGGACTGCTACCCCCCGTTCTCACCTGAACTTCTCAAAGGATATATCGAGATAACCAGGGGCTGCCCCCACAACTGCGGCTACTGCCAGACACCCCGCCTGTTTGGACACCGGATGCGCCATCGCAGTCCTGAAGTGGTGGCAGAGTATGCGGGGATGATGCGGGATATAAGATTCGTTTCTCCCAATGCTTTTGCGTATGGTTCTAATGGCGGGCGTCCCGAACCAGACATGATACAGGCACTTCTTGAAGCGGTTTCAAGGAAATGCAGGATGTTCTTTGGAACTTTTCCTTCAGAGGTCAGGCCTGAATTCGTTAATGATGAAACCCTTGAACTGGTAAAACAGTACTGCTACAACACATCGCTGAGCCTGGGCGCACAGAGCGGCAGCCAGAGGGTGCTTGATGGCATCGGGCGGGGGCATACGGTTGAAGATGTGAAGTGCGCCGTGGAACTGTGCAGGGACTATGACCTGACGTCAGTGGTGGATGTGA